>SKTJ01000103.1 GCA_007122565.1 Syntrophomonadaceae bacterium
CGTGTCTGTAACTTAAATATAGCCAGCTTTCTTTTTGGATCAATAGCCCGCCTCAAGCACAGCGCAGGCAGGGCTATTTACTTATTTTTTGGGCCTGAACCAGGCACCTTTGCAGTGATTCAGCATCCCACTTCGCCATGGTGCCCGCAGCAATTTTTCCTTTTTCGGATTTTAATCAAATTGTTTCGCAGAGCCATCCCGGCCTTGGTGATAAAAGGGGCCCGGCTGTTTTTCCAGTTACTTAAAAATGCCCCCCCAGGAGAACTTTTACTTTGCCGGCACATCTGTTTCATCACCTCCACGATTCTGAAGCCTGAATAGTTACATTATAATCCAGCTTCAGCCTTATTGTCATAATTTCTTCCGGGTAATTTCTATTATTTTTATCAGAATGGAAGGAAAGAAATTCTTAATAAAGAATTTAAGTAAATAAAAAGATAGAAAGAACTTATTGAGGTTACAACCCCATGCTATTTCAGGCACGCCATCCCGATTTATTTCACGGCCATCAGAAAAAAAGGAATTTCTTTGAAGGCTGGTATTTTAAAATTGTCGATTCCACGCAGCATCATGTTTTCGCGTTTATTCCCGGCATCTTCCTTGGTAAAGAGGCTGATACCTGCCATAGCTTTATCCAGGTTGTGCACGGGAGGGAAGCATATTTCCGCTACCTGACTTTTCCCGTGGAATCTTTTCAGGCGCAAAAAAACACGTTTGCCATTGCCGTTGACAGAAATAAATTTTCCTTGAAAAATATGTCTTTAAACATTAAAGAGCAATCTTTTGCTGCCAGAGGAGAATTAAATTTTCGCAATGTCTTTAACTGGCCGGACACATTTATTAATCCCGGTAGTATGGGTTTTTACAATTATATTCCCCGGATGCAGTGCTACAGCCAGGTTTGTGCCTTGGATATGGAGTTGGACGGAAAATTGCTCATTAATGGTACGGATATTGACTTCAGCGGTGGCCGGGGTTACGTGGAAAAGAACTGGGGGAGTGCATTCCCCTATTCCTGGATCTGGATGCAGTGCAATAATTTCCCCTCAAGCCGTGCAGCGCTCACCTGTTCGTTAGGTCATATTCCATTTCTTTGGGGCAGTTTCAGGGGTTTTCTAATCGCCCTTACAGTGGAAAAGCAGTTTTACCCTTTTACCACCATGAACAGGAGCCGCTGCCGGATCCGGCAAACGGGAGGGGATATTTATATGGAGGTGCAAAACGCCCGCTATATCCTTACCTTGGAGACAGGGACGAGTCCGGAGCAATTTGTTAAGCTGCATGGCCCCCGGGATGGCAAAATGGTTCCCCTTGTGCAGGAAAACCTTCAGGGTCGGGTCAGGGTAGAACTGAGAGAACGGGGTGGAAAAGTAATTTTTGCCGATGAAGGGGGCTGCGCCGGTATTGAATATGGCGGCCGTCAAATGCTCGTCCTGGACGAGGGCTGGCAAGGGGGATGAAAATGTTGCTATTTTAGGCTATAAAGCAAAGGAAGATTATGCAGCCGCAGTGCAGAATTAATGGGAAAGGAAGATAATCATGCAGGGGAAAAAAGCAATATTCGCAGGTGCTGGACCGGCGGCTTGTCTGCGGCTATGCTACTTGCTCATCAGGTTTTGATGTTACCGTTTTTGAAAAAGGAGAAGCAGTGGGGGGACAGAAACGAGCCTGTAAAAATTGGTTAAATTTATTCGGGATGAAGTGTTCGGCCTCACCGGACGCAACATTGCAGATTATCTGGAATGTAAACTGCTGGAACCGATGTACAATTTGCAGTTTGATTACCGGGATGTCAGCTGCTCCTCAAAGCATGAGACGATGCAGCACAGCCCTGAGCATGCAGGAGTGCGGGCTCGAAATGAAGTCGCCTGTAACCTGGGTCACCGGCCAGGCCGGTGCTCTGTCGAGGGAGGTCACGGGAGTTCTATGCAGAATTTTCCCTGGCAAAACTTATAAACTCCTCCATACTGATTATCTCAAAACCTTTATCCTGCAAACCATCAATTATAGTCGGAAGCGCTTCCACGGTGGGACGGCGATTGGACCCTTCACGCCCCAGTAGGGAACCGCTATCATGAAATAAAATAATGTCACCGGAGGAAGCCCTGTCAATTACACGCTTCGTAACAGTCTCCCCGTTAACCCGGGGATACCAGTCCTGTGAAGAAAGGCTCCAGAGGACCACTTCCTGACCCATAAGCATGGCAATGCGGCGCATGCGCATATCGTAAAGCCCCCGGGGCGGCCGTAAATACTGGGGGTAACGGCCTGTGTGCTGCAGGATAGACAGGTTGGTACGCATTATTTGGGACGCCAGTTGGGTGGGAGGGGCATGGGGAACGGTTATGTGCCCGTAAGTATGATTGCCCACTTCATGGCCATCATCCACTACCTGCTGTGCGACCTCGGGGTATTTCTCCACTTGAGCTCCAACCATAAAAAATGTGGCTTTTACCTTTTTTTCCGCCAGGATCTTCAGTATCTGCGGCGTAAAATCCCTGCTGGGACCGTCATCGAACGTCAGAACCACCTTTTTACCCATGATCGGATTTTTACGGATAATATCAGCTTGAGCGCCGAAACCATGATAAACATAGAAATATGCCACCCCCATCAGGGTGAGGGCGGAAAAAACCAGCGTTCCAGTCCAGAGAAAAGCACTGCTGATTAGGGGATGTGGTATCAGGTATGCAATAAACCGGGTGGAAAAAAAACTGATTACCACAGATCCGGAAACAAATATTAATACAATCAGGCTTCGCACAAAAATATCCAGATACAATGGCAAAACCTCCCGAGGTATTCTTACCATCTCACTACTTATATATCTCATACCGGCAATCCTTCTTATCTGTTCAAATTTTTATGATGAGTTCTGACTTCTGTTTCCCGTTCCTCACGCACGCACAAGCTTATCCGAAAGTGCAGCCGGCCTTAACAGGAATTCAATACCAGGTTGTAAGGTATGGCTTTCTCCCCGCCAGCTAAAGATGACTTCCCCGTTGGCACCAATACTGCCGGCAGGATCATCAACCCGTATTTTTAAAAGGGATGATTCAAGCAGTGGCTTTCCATCACAACTTTTAATAAAAAGGTGGGGCACAGCAAAATCATCTGACCCGGGTACCTGCACCTGCAACACAGCTTTTTCCGGCCCTGCTCCGGCACCGGGAGGAGAGGTAACTGGTAAATCATCAAAAGTGGTTGCCCACTGGATATGGCCGCTTAACTGTTCTGTATGGGGGAAGATATGGCAAAAGTTCTGGTAACGGTGAAGCAGGATCTGCGTTGCCCAGGCTGCTGACATACCAAATTGCATTACCGCAGGGTCCCCCGGCCCCCGCGAACTCCAACCCACCGCACCCGTATCAGCGTTATAAGTTTCATAGAGCCCTTCAGAGCGATAGAGTGTTTGGATAACCCGATCGTGCAGTTCTGCTGCTTCTTTTGCGTAACCAAAGCGGAACAGTACTTCCAGGGCGGAGTAGTTATTAATCATCCAAATTTGCCCCCGCCAGTAGTATCCATCCTTACGTACATTGTACGTAACGTCATCAAAAGAAACGCTGGGAATCCCGTGTTTGCCCCAAAACTTATGGGGATTTAAAATGTATCGCTCTATTACTGTGCGTATTTTCTCCAGGCAGGCACTGGCTCCCAGGAAAGCAGGCCACCAAATTACTGGAGTAATCACCCCAATAAACCTGCCGTTACGTAAGTCCAGCCAAGCTTCGTCATCTACTGACCAGAGTTTTTCATCGATTATTTCTTTCAATGCAATTGCACGGCTAAGATAAATCTCAGCATCCGTTTCCTGCCCCGCTTCTCTGCTCAGGTAAGAAAGGTTCGTATAGGATTGAAAAAGCCAGCAATTCAAATCCACGGCACTCAAAAAGCGGGGGATAAGTCCTACAATAAAACTTGGCAGGAAAGTGCGCGGATAAAAACGGGGGCTGTCGTCCAGCCCGGATTCCAAGCCATTGATATAAGAAAAGAAGCCGTTTTTCAGCAGCCGGTTTTCTTCCCACCAGCGGATGTTTTCTCTTAATGGGGGAAGCACTTCCCGGAGAAAACCTTTTCTTTCTTCCGAGCCTTGAAGTCGTTGATATGTGCGTAACGCTGCCCAGGATTGCAGTGGTGGTTGCCCATACAAATTAAGCACTCCCCGCAGGGAATCATTAATCTTACTCGGTATCTGATTCGTTTGGGCACTTGACAATATGGTAATTCCTTTAATTTTTAACTTATAACTTGCCCTGGCCGGCGATGTGAGACTATTTACCTGAAGCTGTGTCAGTAAAACATCTCCGGCCATTTTGGGATTCCATTCGCTTAACCCCAATACATGCTGCGGCGTGTCCCATCCCCAGAAAAAGGGAAAATAAACCTTCGCCGGAACAGATCCAAAGCGAAGCATGTTGCCCCGGGGAGCATAAAGGCTATTCTCTAATGCCCAGGCTGCCAGCCTCAACGTTTTTACGGAACGCTCATCCCCTGCTGTATCAGGCACGGGCAGCTGTTCTTCGAAACGGCTCCATCGCTTCTTAGCCCCGGCCACCAGGGATGCCAGCTCGCGGTGCGCTTGCCCGGCCTGCTGCATTGCCTGATCAACTCCATCAGCGGAAAAAGAGATAATCACCGACCAATGCTTTTTCTCACCGGGTTTCAGCTCCATCCAGGGGCCATGCAACTCTTTCCTGCCGCCACCGTCACAAGCACCACTGGAGGGGAGAAAAAAAGCATGAAGCTTCAATCCGGGAAGGCGGTGTAGTTTGGCTAGCAACAGTCCGTCCCCCCGCTTGCGGAAAACAGAGATGCCGTTAAAGTGGGGATATGGATTTTCCAGGTCCCGTCCGCCAGTTGGCTGGAGCAAAAAGGTGGGCCTCACCCTTCCCACAGTTTCGCTTCCCACCCATTCCAAGTCCAGAACAGCAACGTTTTGTTTTAGGAAAAAAAGCCTTGTATACAGTTGCAGTCCCCGGTCTTCAATTCGCTCTTCGATGCAATACGGGCGGAAGTGAACTTTTCTTGATTCAGGAGACCTGAAAAAAACCTGGCTGTCTTCTCCGTACAGGAAAAAGGCAAAATCATAAATGCGGCCTGCACCAAACGAAGCGACTGTTGCAAACAGGGCACTGCTAGCGGCTGCTTTTTTCTCCGGAACCGCCTTGAAGCCGCAGTGACTGCCCAGTTCGCTCAGGGGAGAACCGCTGGTGCTGCCTGCGATATAATGGGGCGATCCGGAAAACTCAGCGCGGTAAGTCATGGGACGGATCAGGTTTTGCCACTGTTTACGATAAATAAACCATATGCTTACAATTATTAGGGCGACTAGAAGAAAATACAGGTTTACCAAACCTTTCGTAAATTTCCAAGTGGTTATAAGTTTTTTTATATGCAATAATTTACTTAATACTATTCTCTATAATATAACGTGTTCCTCTTTTTATCAAGTGTAAAAAAAGCTTGGTGCTTCAAGCCGGTAATAGTATATTAGATGCTTATGGCAAAAGTGAACATGGCTGAAGTATCAAAAAACATTACCACACCTTCCATTACGAACCTTCCATACTACTGCGAGTTGCTCCCCCAATAATGCGGGACATTGCTACGGTAAGTGATTTAATACTTATGGGCCAAAAACTGCCCGATAGGACATTTAAAATACCCATATGTTTAATATTGAAGAAGTTGACCAGTTCACCTTATACCGGACCGGCAATGGAAATGTAGCCTTTTACCATCCTGGAGCAACAGGAAACTTCCGGGTTAGGATGACGCATTGTAGAGGATGAATTTCCTGAAATAAAGGGGTATCGGTCATTCCACAACTACCACATATAGTTATGTTAACTCCCAATAACAGGAATGCCGTGGTTTCCCACGGCATCGAACTTTGTATCTGGAGCCGGTGAAGGGACTTGAACCCTTGGCCTGCGCATTACGAATGCGCTGCTCTACCACTGAGCTACACCGGCGTGCAAGTCATATTATAACATAAACCGGCCAAAAGACAAGACTTAACCAACACACAGAGAAAGAGCAAATGGAAAAATTTACAGGAGGGTCAGACCCCTTTTGGGATATAATGGTATTCTTAGTAGAAGTGGCTTTCTCCCGGAGCAATTACTATGCATTTGCTTTTTGTTTTTGCTTCTGCCTTTTCTTTGAACTCCTGCGGGTCGGCGTTGATGAGGGGCCAGGTGTTGTAGTGATAGGGAATTACTGTTTTTGCTTGCAGGAATGAGGCCGCGATGACGGCGTCGTCAATGCCCATGGTGAAATTATCCCCGATGGGCAGTAGCGCCACATCCAGAGGGGTCAGCTCCCCGATCAGCTTCATGTCGCTGAAAAGGCCCGTGTCCCCGGCAAAGTAGATGTTTTTTCCGCCATAGTTGACAACGAAACCGCAGGCGATCCCACCGGCGATGCCGGCACTGTGCAACGCCTGGGTGCACTTAACCCAGCCAAATGGGAAGTTGAATTTGCCGCCGATATTAAGACCATGGGAACTCAAGCCCTGCTGTCCCGCGTCTTCTGCAATATCTGCGGTGGAGACAATCATGGCGCCGTTGGCTTCAGCGATGCGGTAAGCATCCCCCCGGTGATCGAAATGTGCATGGGAGAGAAGGATGTAGTCTGTCTTGATCTGCTCCGGCGAGAGGGGAGCTTGGGGGTTCTCCTGCAGAAAGGGATCAAACAGGAGCGATTCCTTCCCCTCATCTTCCAGCTTAAAGCAGGCATGGCCAATGAACGTAAGTATCGGCATATTTGCTGCACCTCGCTCCACATAAATTTTGCACCATTATACCATAACACCTTCCTCCATTCCATATTTCTGACATAAAAACATCTATAAGGTTCAGAACGTGCTTCGGGTATTGCCATTTTTGGCCAGGCGATATAAAATAACATTAACATAATAATACTTATGAAAAAGTAATTGTTTAGAAAGGAGATTGAGGGTTAATGAAATTGTGGCGTTGCGAAGTTTGCGGGTACCTCCATGAAGGCGGTGAAGCGCCGGAGTATTGTGAGAAGTGCGGCGCGCCGCAGGAGAAGTTTGTGCTACTGGATGAGGAGGAAGGGGAGATGATGCGTGATGCGATGCGCACGCGGGAACAATACCAGCGTATTTTTGCACTCCTTTCCGAGGTGCTGGATGTAGCACAAGCGGGGATCGAACTGGATATGGATGAAGGCTGCAACAGCATTTTTAATAAAACGATAGAAGAAGTATCCGGCGTGCATCAGATGATCAAAGATGAACTTGCCGGTTATGCTCAACAATGCGTTTGGGCTAAAATGGCAGCCGACGGCATTTAAGAATTTTGTGATTAAGCATTACCGGAGTCTCCCGGAGCCAGGGTGTTAATTATTCCCTGAATCTTGTATAATAGGGTTGGTTGTTCGTTTTATTCTTAGCATGGGAAGGATATTTCCTATGGATATTACACTTCGAGAGTAAACGATTCAGAAAACCGTCCCCATGACACATCTATAAGAACGAGGAGGTACTGGTTAAGATGGGAAAAGAAAAACTAATCGCTGTTGCCGGTAAAGGGGGAACGGGCAAGACCACTTTTACCGCCCTGATGTTGCGTTACCTTGCGGAGAACTTTAAGGACAAGGATATTCTAGCCGTGGATGCTGATGCTAACGCCAATTTAAACGAAGCTATGGGAGTGGAGGTAAAAGAGACCATCTCCATGGCTCTGGATGATATTAAGGATTTCCGTAAAGTGCCCCAGGGAATGACGAAGGATATGTTTATGGAGATGCGGATCAACCAGGCCATGGTGGAGACAGAGCAGATCGACCTGCTGGTCATGGGCAATCCCCACGGACCCGGTTGTTACTGTTATCCCAACGACCTGTTGAAGAAATTCCTGGAGGGGTTGCGCGTTAATTATGATATTGTGGCTGTGGATAACGAGGCGGGCCTGGAGCACCTGAGCCGCCGTATTATCGATGATCTTGATGTTTTGATTATTACCAGTGACGCCACGGCACGGGGTGTGCGCTCTGCCGGACGGGTTTATGAGATCGTACGTACGCTGAATATAAAAGTGAAAAAGGTATACCTGTTAATCAGCCGGGCGGGAGAAAACAGTGCTGAAGTACTGGCCGGGGAGATTGAAAAAACGGGGCTGGAACTGCTTGGCACCGTTCCCCTGGATGATCAGGTTGTTGAATTCGACCTGCAGGGTAAGCCCCTTTTTCAACTGCCCTCAGATTCGCCTGCGATGCAGGCAGTAGCAGGGATTGTGGCCCAACTGGGCCTGTAAATAAAAAAATACAGGAGTCAGGAAAAGAGATAAAGATTGAGGTCATAGTTTTCACTGGTAAGCACCACCTAGATGCTGTAAGTACATTCTCAGCATCCTCCTGACTCTTGGAAGTTAGAAGCAGGAAGTTAGGATACCGGAAAATAATATATTAAGTGGCAGGTTTGCTGGATTTCCAGGGGCACAACCCCAGCCACCTGCAAAACGCCAGGGTACTTCGCAAAGACGGCGGAAGGAAGTGCGTTATAATGATCAAAATAAAGTTCTGCGGGGGTGCAGGAACGGTAACGGGTTCTTGTTTCCTGCTGCAGTTTGGTTCCCGCCAGGTATTAATTGACTGCGGTATGTTTCAGGGAGGAAAGGCATTGCGACGTCGTAATTATCAGGATTTCCCCTTTGATCCCGCTTCTATCGATGCGGTTTTTCTGACTCATGCTCATATTGACCATAGCGGACTTTTACCCAAGCTGGTGCGTGACGGTTTCCGCGGCAAGATCCACGCATCCTTTGCCACAGTGGATCTTTGCCGGATTATGTTACCCGACAGCGGCTACATCCAGGAGACGGAAGCTGAATGGGAAAACCGCAAAGCCAGGCGGGCCGGACGATCCCAGATTCAACCCCTTTATACGGTGGATGATGCCCAAGCTACATTAGACTATTTTCAAGGAGTAAATTGTGACGAGGTCATAACCTTATTTCCCGAACTCTCTTTCCGGCTTAGCAATTCGGGGCACATCCTTGGCTCTTCTTTGGTGGAAATGTGGGTAACCATCGGCGAAGTGATGAAAAAATTTGTCTTCACCGGAGACTTAGGCAGGGACAGGCAGCCCATAATTTGCGACCCTGCACTCATCGAGGACGCCGATTTTCTAATTATGGAATCCACGTATGGCCAACGTGTGCATGAAGGTGAAGTGGAGAAGGAGAAAATGCTGGTGGAAATTATCAGGGACACGCTACGGCGTGGCGGTAATATTGTAATGCCCGCTTTTGCCGTGGGCCGCACCCAGGAGCTGCTCTATACCCTGAACAAGCTTATCGACCGGGGCGAGATACCACCGCTGCCTATATATATTGACAGTCCCATGGCCATCCGCACCACGGATCTTTTTATGCAGCACAAAGAATGTTTTGACTTGCCAATGCGGGCTGCCGTGGCCCGCGGGGAAAGCCCGCTCCATTTTCCCGAAGCCTATTTTACCCCCACACCGCAGGAATCCCGGTCTATTAATGATATTACCGGCGGAGCCATGATTATCTCCGCCAGCGGCATGGCCGATGCCGGGCGTATCAAGCATCATCTCAAACATAACCTCTGGCGACCGGAGAGTACCGTTATCTTTGTCGGTTATCAGGCGGAAGGAAGCCTGGGGCGGCGCCTATTGGAGGGAGCAGAGCAGGTTACCCTGTTCGGTGAAGAAATTACTGTGCGGGCACGCATAGTCTCCCTGGAAGGTTTCTCTGCTCACGCTGATCGGAACGAACTTTTGAATTGGGTTTCCAAGTTCAAAAAGACGCCGGCGCAGGTAATCCTGGTCCATGGTGAGAAAAAGGCTTTGGAGGCCCTTGCTGCTGCTGTGCGGAAACAGTTTAACACAGCGGTATACATCCCCGCCTATATGGAGGAGATTTCCCTGATACCGCTGGAGCAGGAACAGGAGCCTTCACTTGAGCTTTCGGCCCGCCTAAAAGCCCAGCAAATACTGAATATGTGGGAACAAAACAGTGCCGCTTTCCAGGCACAGCTTTTTTCCTACCTGGAGGAGGAAAAAGACCTGCAGCGCCTCCTCGCTTTAGAAAAGCGCTTGCAAAATGTGACCGGGACGCTGCAAGAGGAAAGGGAGGAAATAAAGGAAACAGCCCCCCGCATCTTTGGCCCCGCAACTAGCGCAGATTCTCTGCCGCCGGATACGCTCCTGGATGATGCTGGGTAAAAACTAGGGCAAAGGAGTGGAGCGAAACTGAAAAAAGAATATTCAAGGAGTGAAATCCAGCAGATTATTCCCCACCGTGATCCGTTCCTGCTGGTGGACTACATTACTGAGTTGGTAGCGGGGGAGAAAGCTGCCGGCGTTAAATATGTAAAGGCTGACGAGCCTTATTTCGCCGGTCATTTTCCCGGGGAACCGGTTATGCCCGGTGTGCTTATCGTGGAGGCCCTGGCCCAGGTGGGGGCGGTGGCACTGCTCAGCATGGCGGAAAACAGGGATAAGCTGGCTCTTTTCCGGGGTATCGATAAATTACGCTTTCGCGGGATCGTGCGCCCGGGAGATACGCTTAATCTGGAAATTAATTTGACGGCAATGAAAGGAGTGGTGGGCCGTGCAGTTGCACGTGCCCACGTGGAATCGAAAGTGGTCGCCACCGGCGAACTCATTTTCGCCCTTGCAGATCGGGATAATAAATAGAAATGCAGGACTGATTACTATGGCTTACTTTCCGGGCGGAAGGGGCTCGCCCGGGGATGATAATTTTCAAGAGGAGGTTGAAAATGAATCGAGATGGAATTGTTTTATTTACCTCAGAATCGGTAACAGAAGGACATCCGGACAAGGTGTCCGATCAGATTTCCGACGCTATCCTGGATGCCATCCTGGCGGAAGATCCCCAGGGCCGGGTAGCGGCAGAGACGCTCGTTACTACCGGGCTGGTGCTGGTTTCCGGTGAAATCACCACACAATGCTATGCGGATATTCCACTAATTGCCCGTGATACGGTCAAGGAGATTGGCTATACACGGGCCAAGTATGGTTTTGACGGGGATACCTGCTCTGTGCTTACATCTATCGATGAGCAGTCTCCTGATATTGCCCTGGGTGTAAACAAATCCTGGGAGATAAAAAGCGGTGAGGAAAAAGAGGAAATCTACAACACCACCGGAGCAGGGGATCAGGGGATCATTTTCGGATTTGCCTGCAACGAAACTCCGGAGCTTATGCCGCTGCCCATCGCTTTGGCGCACAAACTGTCGCTACGTCTCGCACAGGCGCGTAAGGAAAAAATTGTGGATTATCTGCGCCCCGACGGCAAGTCTCAGGTAACGGTGGAGTATCGTGACGGCAAACCATCCCGTGTCTCCGCGATTGTCCTGGCAGCGCAACACAGCGACGAGGTATCCCTGACACGCCTGCGGGAAGAACTGGTGGATGTGGTGATCAAAGAAATCGTCCCCCCGGAGCTGCTTGACGGGACTAAATATTACATTAACGCCACCGGCCGTTTTGTTGTGGGCGGTCCGCTGGGCGATACGGGCCTTACAGGCCGCAAGATTATCGTTGATACATACGGTGGCTATTCCCGCCACGGCGGCGGGTGCTTCTCCGGCAAGGATCCCACCAAGGTGGACCGCTCCGCCAGCTATATGGCCCGTTATGTGGCCAAAAATGTGGTAGCAGCGGGCCTGGCGGATAAGTGCGAGCTGGAACTGGCCTATGCCATCGGGGTGGCCCGCCCCCTCTCCGTCTTTGTGGAGACTTTCGGTACAGAGAAAATCGCGGTGGAGAAAATCGAACAGCTTGTCCGGGACAACTTTGACCTGCGTCCTGCCGCCATTATCGACAACCTGAAACTGCGCCGCCCCATCTACAGGCAGATCGCCGCATACGGTCATTTCGGCCGGGAAGATCTGGGCCTTCCCTGGGAAGAAACAGATAAGGTTGAAACCCTGCGGAAGCAAGCGGGGCTTTGATGTTATATAGTTGGAAGGGTTGGTAAGTTGGAAAGTAGATCTTAATTACCAGCATTATAGGTTTTAACTTTTTGGCTTTCCAACATTCCAACATTCCAACTGTTTACTGCAAAGGAGGCTTCCACCTTTTGGAGAGTCTTGAGGGAACTCTGGAGCGTGTTACTTTTTACAGCAGCGACACATCCTACATGGTAGGCCGTCTTGGCCGCTCCGGCAAGGAGAACGTGACGATCGTCGGCTATTTTCCTCCCTTACGCGAGGGGGAGAGTTTGCTGCTGCGCGGCGAATGGACGACCCATCCCCGTTATGGCCGTCAGTTTCTGGTAAAAGAATGGGAGACCGTAACCCCCACAAGCCGCAAAGGGTTGGAGCGCTTTCTCGCTTCGGGATTGATCAAGGGGGTGGGAAGCCATATGGCCGGCCTGTTGATTAAACATTTTGACATGGACGTGCTTGAGGTAATCGCCACAGAACCGTCACGGCTCACAGAGGTTTCCGGTATTGGCTCTAAAAAAGCGTTGCTGATCCACCAGAGTTATTTAAAGCAGCAGGAAATTAAGGAAGTTATGCTTTTCCTGCAGGGGTACGATGTGAGTCCTTCCCTGGCGGTGCGTATTTTCCGGCACTACGGTAAGGAGAGTATTCCGCTGCTGCGGGAGAACCCCTATCGCCTGGCTGAAGAGGTTTACGGCATCGGTTTTATCACGGCGGACAAAATAGCTCGTAAACTGGGACTTCCCTTTGATTCCCCGCAACGGGTGCGGGCTGCTGTACTGTTTCTTTTAAACCAGGCCGCTGACCAGGGGCATGTCTATCTGCCGCAGGCAGTTTTAACCGGTAGGGTGGAAGAACTCTTATGCGCCGTTGAAAGGGAAAGCCTGCCTCAAAACGGTGAAATGCAGGTATCTGGACAGCTTTCTTCCCCGCAAACTAACGGAGAAGATCCCTTAATGATGGGAGCCGGCAATGAAATCGAAAACGGTACCGCAAATGATCAAAATGGCGCTAACCGGCAGCAGGGAATGTTATTGGAGTTACCGGATACGTTGGTCATGGAACAGCTGGACAAACTGGTGGAGGAGCAGCTTCTTTTCCGTCAGCAGGATCCTGCGGAAGAGCTGATTATTTATGCAGCCCCTTTCTATTATGCAGAAAAAGGGGCCTCTCAGAAATTGATAATGTTGCTGCAGCGACAGCTTGTTCTTTTCAGCCCCGAGGAGACAGGTTTTCTTGGGGCAGTGTTGCAGGAGGAAGAACTGGACCTGGCACCGGAGCAGGTGGAGGCTATTACAGGCGCCTGTGAAAATGGTGTGATGGTGATCACCGGTGGACCGGGCACGGGTAAAACCACCATAATCCGGGCGCTTATCGGACTTTTTCAGCGCTATAGCCTCAAGATAATGCTGGCCGCTCCCACAGGCCGGGCTGCCCGCCGCATGGCCGACGCTACCGGCATGGAGGCAAAAACGATTCATCGCTTGCTTGAATTTACATATACGGAGGGAGAGGGGTTCCGCTTTCAGCGCGGCGAGGACAACCCCCTGTCCGCTCAAGTGGTCATTATCGACGAGGTCTCCATGGTTGATCTTATTCTTTTTTACAACCTGCTTAAAGCTCTGCCCTCTGGTTGCCGCCTCATTATGGTAGGTGATGTGGACCAACTTCCTTCCGTGGGTGCAGGCAATGTTTTACGGGATGTGCTTAGCTCGGAGACGGTGCCCAGTGTGCGCCTGCAAACCATTTTCCGCCAGGCCCGTGAAAGCATGATCGTAGTGAACGCGCACCAGATCAATAAAGGGGAATTTCCTTACCTGAACCGCCGGGAGAAGGATTTTTTCTTTATTCCAGAGGATGATCCGGATAAAGTTACGCAGATTATTGTAGAACTCTGCCGGGAGCGGCTACCCCGCTTTGGCTCCTTTGACCCCCTGGAAGAGATCCAGGTTTTGACTCCGATGCGCCGCACAAAAGCAGGGGTGGAGATTTTAAACAACTTGCTGCAAAAGGAGCTTAACCCCCCATCCCGTTACAAGGGCCAATTGGCAAGTGGGGGCTTTAATTTCCGTCTGGGTGATAAGGTGATGCAGATCCGCAATAATTATGAGAAGGATGTCTTTAACGGAGATATTGGCCGCATTACTGAAATTGATCAGGAAGAGGGGCTCTTGATCGTCACATTTGCAGATCACCTCTCCAGCCGTGATGTCGTTTATGACACTGCCGGTTTGGATGAACTGGTCCTTGCCTACGCTGTTTCTGTACATAAAAGCCAGGGAAGCGAGTATCCCGTCGTGGTCATGCCGGTCATTACACAACACTACATCCTGTTGCAGCGTAACCTGCTTTACACTGCCATTACCAGGGCCCGTCGCCTGGTGGTGTTGGTGGGAACTAAAAAAGCCATTGGTATTGCCCTAAGCAATAACAAAGTTGAGCAACGTTACAGCAACCTTGCTTTTCGCCTGCGTCAGTTGAAAATCTGAAATCCTTCGGGTGCCTGCTGCTGCACCATTAGGGCTGCTATACCTCTACAGTTGACCGCATATAGGAGTTGATATGCTTGTCCAAAATAGTTGAGGCTTTAAGCACCGCTTCTGATACCCGGTTATCCCGTGTGTAAAGGATTTGCATTTGTTCCCGCAGGCGCACGATTTCTGTCAGAGAGTTTGCTTCCTCTGTCATATATGTATTCCTTTCGTCATAAGTTGCTTAATTATCGGGCAAACTGGATGTAATTTTATATCAAAGTATAGCAAATTATGGTTCTTTTGGCAATGATTAAATTTTTTCAAAAAAGAGTAATTTTGACTCAAAACAGGCTAAATACTTATGTATACTCATTATTTTAAGGTTGTGTACCTGGTATGTCCCTGATCCAAACAATAATCGATCTGTTTTTCCCACCCCGGTGTCCTTTTTGCCAAAGTTTATTGATATCCGGCAATCCAGACGGAGAAGGGCTGCAGCCATGGGGCCGGAGCACTGTTGCTTTGGAGGGGATGCTCTGCTCCCGCTGTGCAGAGGAGCTGCCCTGGCTGGTCCACTGTTGCCTCCGCTGTGCCCGTCCGTTGACAGTGTTTGGTGATGACTGCCCGTACTGCCGCGAACACCCGGTTGCATTTGCCTATTGCTGCGCCCTGGGAAGTTATCAGGGAGCATTGCGGAAAACCCTGCACCGCTTCAAATACGGGGGGGAGAAAGGGCTGGCCATTCCCCTCGGCCGTTTGCTTGCAGCCCGCCTTGCAGATACACCCTGGTTTCCAAAAATGGATGTGCTGGTACCGGTCCCCCTCTCCGTGCAGCGCCAACGTACCCGGGGCTATAACCAGGCGGCGCTTTTGGCGCAAACGGTGAGTCGTGAATTGGGCATCTCCAGTCAGGAGTTGCTGAAGCGTACCAGGGATACAGACAGCCAAACCAGCTTGGGTCGCCACGACCGCTGGGAGAATATATGCGGCGCTTTTCAAGAAAGTAATAACGGAGAAGGCAAACTTCAAGGAAGAAACGTTCTTCTGGTGGATGATATCCTCACCTCCGGTGCCACCGCCCATGCCGCATCTCTGGCGCTCAAAGAGGCTGGAGCAGCCGAAGTCAGCGTGGCGGTAATTGCAAGGTAAATACAAGAAGCAAGAACCAAGAGGCAAGAAGCATGAGGTAAGAAGAAAAAACAGGAAAAGCGAAACCAGAGTTCAAGCACAGTCTATATTTCAGCGCCAATCCGGGGTTTGCACCTAACGACCGGTGCAGAGGTGGTTAGTAGGGGCGGACGACCCTGTCCGCCCGAAATGTAGGGGAGCACAACCCTAAGGGGCATTCACGCTGGTGTTTCGTAGGGACAGCTGCCCACTGCTGCCCGACACTAAGTTATAATATTGAATATACTGAGGATTGCCTACCTGCTACCCACTACCCAACTACCAGCTATCTACTGTTTTTTACGCCAGCTTTCTCCTGATCACCGCTGTCAGGGCAAAAATAAAGCCGAAGACGAAGCCACCGATGTGCGCCCACCATGCCACGGTCTGAGCTCCGGCAGTTGTAAAAGAGACGTTTATGACCTGCAGGATAAACCAGATGAAGAGGAAGAGTGGTGCCGGGACGTAAGCGGTGGTGATGAAAAAAAAGATGGGAATAAGGGTGAGTACCCGCGCCCGGGGGAAGAATAGGAGATATGCCCCCAGGATACCGGCGATGGCTCCACTGGCACCAATGGTGGGTATGGTGGATTGGGGATTGCTGATAATATGGGCAATACTGCCCGCTGCCCCGGCGGCCAGGTAAAAAAGGAGATAACCGCCGTGACCGAGCCGATCTTCCACGTTATCACCGAAGACCCAGAGATATAGCATATTGCCCAGCAGGTGGAGCAAGCCGCCATGCAGAAAGGTTGATGTGATCAGAGGCGTTATGGCTTCAGTCACACTGCCCTGCAGCAGAGAAGTTATTAAATCACGGGGGATGATGCCACCCGCATAAAAAAGCTGGACCAGTTCGTTTTGCGTGAGATTTACCCCGTATAAGAATACAGCTATATTAATAAAAATAAGGGTAAAGTTCACATAAGGTGTGCGGCGTGGACGCACGCTGTCTTTCAGCGGTATCATATTTCGGCTCCTGTCCATTCCCCTATCCGACTTTTAAAACGTAGGGGCGGGCGACTCTGTCCGCCCGTAGCAATAAATGTTTTTTTACGGCTGTCAATGTTTTTATTGAGGTACGTGTAGTTGCAATATATGCTGTAACTATTATAAACAAAAGTGAAAATTTTACCAAGCAATCTTTTATGTTTTTTTGCGTATACATAACTTGAAGGGAAATTGCAATGGACAATGATCAGGAACTAAAGACTAAAAATGAAAATGTACAAGCAACGCCGAACGGGGAAGGGAAGGTTACATCACCTTCTACCCTGCGGCAGATGCTGCGCGCAAGGGGACTCCATCCCCGACGTTCCCAGGGCCAGCATTTTCTTGTGGACGAGAATATCCTGAATAAGATTATTCAGGCGGCCGCCCTGAAAAATGAGGATACGGTCGTTGATATTGGGGCAGGTCCAGGTGCCCTCTCCCTGGCTATCTCAAAGCAGGTTGCTGCGGTGATAGCTATTGAGCAGGACAGGGGACTGGCAGCCTTTTTGCGGGAACAAAAAA
Source organism: Syntrophomonadaceae bacterium (assembly GCA_007122565.1). Classification (GTDB taxonomy): domain Bacteria; phylum Bacillota; class Dethiobacteria; order DTU022; family UBA8154; genus UBA8154. Next base: position 17,130 of record SKTJ01000103.1, read on the forward strand.
CCCTAAGAGGTCTGACAAATATGACCGTTATTGAGGGGGATGTGCGCCGCCTGGATTTGGAATCGCTCTGGAACGCAAGGCAAACGCAGGAAGACGGGGCAGCATTACCGGTAGATGCAGAGAAAAAACAGCAGATTAAGGTGGTGGCCAATCTTCCCTACTACCTTACCACGCCCCTCCTGTTTAAGCTCCTGCAGGGACGTGACCGTCCGGCGCTCTTGGTCCTTATGGTACAATTTGAGGTGGCGCGACGTATTCTGGCCGACCCGGGCAGCAAGGATTATGGAACCGTTTCCGTACTCTGTCAATATTACTGTCACGGCCGCCTGCTCTTCAAAGTATCCCGTCATGTCTTTTATCCCAGGCCGGAGGTGGACTCGGCTGTGATTATGCTGGAGACGCTCCCCCACCCATCGGTTAGTGTCCCTGATGGAGCACTTTTCTGGGAGATTGTGCGCGGCGCTTTTCAACAAAGAAGAAAAACAATCCTCAATGCCCTAATTGGCGTGGGAGAAGCAGGCCGGGAAGAATGGGAGCAGATGCTTGGTCAGGCCGGGGTTATGTCCACCCGCCGCGGGGAGACGCTAACACTGCAAGAATTTGCAAAGTTAGCAGAAATACTTTATAATAGATAGTACATTGTCGCTTATTATCACTCCCTTGCAAACAAGGAGCGTGAAACAACGAGAAAGGTTATATAAAGAGGAAGAAGGCTTTTTATATGCTTTTTACCAGCCCTACCAGCGGGAAAATGACATTGCAGGAAACCTTTAATGAAATCGTCGATTTTGTCAGGGAAAAGCCTAAGGCAGAATACAAGCTCATTATTGGCAGTGATTCCCAAACACATCAGGATAAGGAAACCACCTTTGTTACTGCCATAATTATCCACCGTGTGGGCAAAGGCGGTCGCTATTTCTTTTACCGTGAGAAAAGACGCTTCCTGGAAAGTTTAAGGCAGCGTATTTTTTTTGAGGCTTCTCTCAGTCTGGATGTGGCCGGCCGTTTTTCCGAATTATTATCCGAAAACGGTCACGCCCATCTGAATGTGGAAATTCACCTTGATGTGGGAGAGGCGGGGGATACGAAAGAGCTCATCCGTGAAGTGGTGGGTATGGTCATTGGCAGTGGTTTTGATGCCCGTATCAAGCCCGATTCCTACGGGGCCAGTACGGTAGCAGACAAGTATACAAAATAGTTAAGAATGACTCCTGAATAGTATTATTGAAATAAAATGGTAAAAATAAGCGAAAATCATTGATAGTAAGGTTATTTGGGTAATAATTAGCCGTTTTGCTTGACAAATCCCACATTTTATATTAAAATATAACATGAGGTGATGGCAGCATGGCGATAAAAAATACCCTGGTTCAGATTCGCACGGAACTGGAGAGCCATGTGGGGGAACAGATCAGATTGCGGGCGAACCGGGGCAGGCGCAAGGCCTTCGAAAAAGTAGGGGTCTTGGAGAATACGTATCCTTCTATTTTTGTAGTGCTTGTGGATGAAAAGACTTATCATCAGCGGTTTTCTTTTAGTTATGCTGATGTGCTAACGGAAACAGTGGAGTTGAGTCTTTGTCGCGCCGACAGAAAAACAGATGTTTGCGCTGTAGGAGAGTAGCCAGGCATAGCAGCATAAATATGGAAAAAATCACTCCCGTACTCTTACGAGTAACGGGTTTTTTTTATTGTACAGAAGTCAGTCATAATCCGTCCACTTTTCTAATATTTATAGGATCAGAAGGGCTTTGTCAAGGGAGGTATAGAGATGGGACGGATGCCTTTAAAAGGGGATAAATTGGAGCTGCTTACCACGAATCTAAACTACAGAGTTATGGTGGGGGAAAGAGTCTCCCGCTATCCGTTGGAAAAGGAGCTGCTGATCGGAGAGGCACCACTGCGCAAAGAAGACCAGCCCCTGCCCCTCTACAATCTGGCTGCCTGGGTCAGTTTTGTTGCGGTGCAAATAACGGGGCGGGACAGGGTTGAAATCAGAGGTGAGGTGGAAGGGAAAGCGTTCTTTGCCGGTGAGGGGGGAGCAAAGGAAATTTTCTTTGAGGAAGAGGAGTTTTTCCAGGAACTGAATATGCCTGGAGTCCAACCGGGAATGGAGGTAAACGGGCACGGCCGTATTTCCTATTTGGGGGAAGCGGGACCTCCCCTGGAGACGGAAGATAAGTTGCTCTACCAGGTAAAAATCGAAGTGGAGGTCCTATTAACGGTTGTAGATGTTCAACAACTGGAAGTTGCTGTGGGAGCGAAAAACATCTCCCCGGAGAAGCTCGAGCGCCGGGTAATAATCGTTGAGGAGTTGCTGGAGGAGAAAGCTAACCCCTTGACGCTTACCAGTGAACTGGAATTCCTCGGAGAGCTTGATTATTTGAAAATCCTCTCCTATCACCTCGAAGATTTTAGCTGGGAAGAGGAAAAGGAAAAGGTTCATATTCAGGGGACCCTTGTAACATCGTATTTTTACAGTACGGACACAGAGAATGGATTTAGGGAAAACAGGCAAATTTTCAAAGAGGTTATTACCCTTGATGGGCTGGAGGGTGCCCAGATCTCATTATTCCCGGTAGTGGAATATGTGGTCGGTGAAATACTGGGTGAACAGGCGCGCCAGTTGGCCTATGTGGACCTTTTTATCCGGGTAACACGTAACGTACAGCAGGAAGTGCTCCTGAAGATCGAGGATGTGGAGACACACTGTGAATACCTGTTGTTGCCACGTGCTGCCGGGGTGACGTCGGAAGGCATGGAAATCGTAAAACGGATTGATTTGCCTTATCCCAGGGAGATCGCGGCCGGCCTGGCCCGCTTGCGTGATCTGCAAGCCCAAGTGGAAGACGACGGTGTGGCTGTTTCCGGAATTCTGGAGCGGTATATATATTACATCCCTGAAGCAGAAGCACAACCAGAAGCAGATATGGATATGGATATGGCCGAAGAAATGGACCAGGAAACAGTAACAGAAAAGGAGGAGAAGTGGCCACACAGTTTGAAAGTTGAGGAATTGTTCCAGTATCACTTACACTTGCCGGGAGTGCGGGCCGGAGACGAGGCCCTGATCTATTCCAAAACGGGTAAGTGTGAGTTTGCTCCCGCGGAGGAGGTAACCCTGGGCGTCACCCACGCTGTGCTGGAGGTAAAAGTGCGGCAAGTGGATGAGCAGGCCGTCGTGGTACCTTCACGGGTACCCCCTGGAACAAGCATGGTAATCTATGCTGTGAAAAAAGGGGATAACCTGCTTAAAATCTCGCGCAGCTACGGCGTTCAGGCTGCAGATGTGGCGGAGAGCAATGGATTGACTGAGGATGAACTCCTGCAGGTAGGGCAAAAACTGCTTATTCCCCTCATGCTTTACCGGCGCTGATAGCGTAGCAGGCAAGGGGTAGTAGGTAGTAAAGGCAGGGGTCAGGAATGGCAAAAGGAAACTACAAGACATTTTACCGAAGGGGCGGGTCTCTGTACCCGCCCGCGGTTTTATACTAATGAATGGTGTAGATGGTTTTGTAGCAGGGCGGTTGCCCCTAGCCGTCCGTTAAATTTGGGATAACCAATAATGGGACAAGGGACCTGTCCCCTTGTCCCATTTCGAGAACTGTCCCCTGTCAGGGGACAGTTCTCTATTTTTTGAAACGTCCTATCTCTTGACACACTCCGGCAGGAAAGGTATTATTTCTTTATTATAACCTATGGCATTAATAACCTTGCTGCGTGGGAAAAGAGGAGGGATTCTGTTGGTGAGAAAAACGGTTGAAGAAATTAACGCAAAAATTAAAGCCGGCAAAGCGGTTGTGGTTACGGCCGAAGAGCTGATCCCCATGGTCCGGGAGCAGGGATCTGAAGAGACGGCACAAAACGTTGATGTGATCACCACGGGAACGTTTGGTCCAATGTGCTCTTCCGGTGCGTTCATAAACCTGGGACATCCGGTACCGCGCATGCGCATGACCAAAGTGCAGCTAAACGGAGTGGAAGCGTACGCCGGTGTGGCGGCTGTTGATGCTTACCTGGGAGCGACCCAGATTCCCGAAACAGACCCGGCTAACAAGAATTTCCCCGGTGAGTTCAATTACGGTGGTGGACATGTTCTCGAAGACCTGGTAGCTGGCAAAGAAGTGCTCCTGGAGGCAACTTCGTACGGCACCGACTGTTACCCGCGTAAGAAACTGGAGAAGATGATCCGTCTGGAGGATCTGCCTCAGGCATTCCTCTTCAACCCCCGTAATGCCTACCAGAACTATAACGTGGCCGTAAACCTCTCCGACCAGACTCTTTATACCTATATGGGTATTCTCAAACCAAACATGGGGAATGCGAACTTTAGCACTGCCGGGCAGCTTTCTCCCCTTTTCAACGACCCTTATTACCGGACCATCGGACCGGGAACGAAGATATTTTTAGGCGGCGGTGTTGGTTTTGTGAGCTGGCATGGGACCCAGCATAATCCAGGGGCGCCCCGCGATGAAAATGGTATTCCCGCCTCCCCTGCCGGCACTCTGGCAGTAATTGGAGACTTAAAGCAGATGTCGCCTCGCTGGTTACGGGGGATTTCATATCTTGGCTATGGTGTTTCCCTCATGGTAGGCCTGGGAATTCCCATCCCCGTGCTGGATGAGGATGTGGTCAAGTTTGCTGCTGTGAGCGACGACGAAATTTTTGCGCCTGTGGTGGATTACAGTGAATCTTATCCCCAGGGTTTGGGACAAGTCCTGGAGAAGGTAAGCTACGCCGCATTGCGCAGTGGTGAAATAACTGTAAACGGCAAGGTGGTTCCTACAGCCCCCCTGTCCAGTTATTATGGCGCCAGGCAGATTGCCGCAGCTTTGAAGGAATGGATCCGGAAAGGGGAATTCCTGCTTACCGCTCCGGCCTTTAACATTCCCTGTACAGGCGGTAATCCCGATTACGGGAACTTGGGTTTTCAATCAGGGTCCTGAGGGAATACAGTGTGTTAAATCGGGGGCTAAACTGCCCCGCTGCAATTTTAGAAGGGGGTGTCACCGCTGATGAAAGAAAAAATGGTGCTCTATTTTCCCTCAACCACAACGGAGCAACCCTTTATTTATTACCTGATTAAAGATTTCAACCTATTGATTAATATCATGAAGGCCAACATTAACCCCCGTAAGGAGGGGCGTATGGTTGTGGAGATCAGCGGCGAACAGGCAGACTTCGCAGCAGGCCTTGAATTTATCCAGGCACGGGGTGTTAAAGTGTTCCCGCTGGAGCAGGAGATTGTCTGGTTGGAGGAGCGTTGCACCCATTGTGGCGCTTGCACGGTAATCTGTCCCGTGGATGCCCTGGAACTGGACCGGGAGACGATGAAGATAAATTTCAGCGGCGAAAAATGTGTTGTCTGCGAACACTGCATCAAAACCTGTCCAGCCCGGGCCATGGAGGCAAGGTACTAGAATCCAGGAGTCAGGAGTGGAGTCAGTAGTCAGGAGTCAGGAGTCAGGAGTCAGGAGAAATAATTAGGAGCCAGGTATTGATACCGTACAAGGGGCGGACGACGTGTCCCTTTAAGGAACCGGTGTATCGTTGTCTTGCACCCTGGCTTTCGACTTTTGAAATTCGACTGTTTTCCAAGGGAGGCGCTTGATCAATGGCAGGACCGCCACATGCCAATGCCGGTGCAAAGAGAAGCTACCGTAATGAACTCTGCCCCTCCGGGATGCATTCTTTTACCATGGCGGTTAAGGAGACGGACCTCTGGATGGCGGTGGACGGAAACGTTCGTATTTCCGGAATGGCTGCAGAGCTGGAGAATTATATCTGGCGGCAGCGTTCCTATCTGGAAAAATATTTGGAGCAGGATCCCCATTTCCGCAAAGCCCTGACCCCGCGTTTGGCAAAACCTGGCGCCCCTGAGTTAGCAGTATGTATGGCCCGGGCCGCCAACCGGGCGGGAGTGGGCCCCATGGCGGCCGTAGCCGGAGCTTTTGCCCAGCTTGCCGGGGAATGGCTGCTTGAATACTCGAAACAGGTCATTGTGGAAAACGGTGGTGATATATTCTGCTGCTGCACGCAGCCATTACACGTGGGCGTTTACGCCGGTTCTTCACCGTTTAGCGGGCGGCTGGTGGTGGATGTGGACGGGGCTGGGAAGCCACGGGGGATCTGTACCTCCTCGGCCACGGTAGGCCCCTCCTTCAGTAAGGGGCAGGCTGATGCGGCGGTAATTGTTGCTACCGACGCCATGCTGGCTGACGCTGTGGCCACTGCTACAGCGAATAAGGTGCGCACGAAGGAAGGTCTGGAGCACGTGACGCGCTTTGCCATGAAAATTGAGGGGGTGGAGGGTGTGCTGGTTATCATGGAAGATAAACTGGCGGCCTGTGGTAACATCCAATTGAGGCAGAAAGAAAGTCGAAAGTCAAAAACC
>SKTJ01000309.1 GCA_007122565.1 Syntrophomonadaceae bacterium
CAGCTTTTGCTGCACCATTGTGTCCAGATCATAGTCGAAGGAGCGGGCGTTATTGATAATCTGCTCCGGATACTGCTCAAAGGTAACGAGCATCCCCAGTTCATTTTTTGCTGCCCCTTCCATGAGCCAGTTCAGACCGAGCAGGCTTTTGCCTGTTCCGGTACAACCGTTGATCAGGGTGGTGGTGCCGGCGGGCAAACCACCGCCGAGCATCTCATCGAGGCCCGGTATGCCTGTTCCCTGACGCCGGGAGTCATAGACATAGGACTGTTCTTGCACAAAGGGGGTGAGACGTGGCGATACGTGTATTCCTGCTTCATTAATCAGAAAAACGTGCTCACCCGGCAGGTAGTTTGAGCCGCGCATTTTAAGGACACGCAGGTACCGCTTCTGGTATTTTTGTTCCTCCGTGCCGTATAAGTATATAATGCCATCTGCCACTGCCGCTTCCTGTCTCTTTTTCAGTTCATCCTCCTGGTATTCACCGGCGAGCAGGATTGTACACTCCCAAACAGAAAGGTAAATACTCAGCTCCGCAATAAATTCACGAAACGTTTCCACAGACGGTATGATATCTGCGATCGCCTTGAAGCTGTCTATGGCAATGACAAGGGGTTTGTACTTGAGGATTACTTCATTGATGGCGGCAAGCCCGTCCTTTAGCCCCTTTTGCCTGATTATACTGCCCAGATCCTGAAATATCACAGAATTCATAAAAACATCCTCATCAAAAAAAGAGAACTGCTGCTGATAGCGCAGTACTTTAACCTGAGGCTCAGTAATCGTTGTAAAATAGACCACGTTGCGGCCCGTTGCCTTATTGATATTGAACAGGAGGTTTTGTGTTAAAATCGTTTTACCCGTACCCGGTGCACCGCCTATAATGATATTAGATAATTCAGGAAAGCCGCCAAAAAGGACATTGTCCAGGCCGTGTATACCAGTTTGGATACGGTTCACTTATACCACCTCTCTCTCGTTTACGAAACCATCAATATCTTCTGCTATTTTCCGTGTGATTTCTTCCCCTAACAGACGTGTCAGAATATCGATCAATGACGCAAATAGATCTTCCATTATTTTCTTTAGCTGCTCCGTTTCAATTCCGTCCAGAACATCAAAAGAAACGCCCGCTTCGCTAACACTAATCAACTCTGCTTCTGCATATTTTTGCCGCGTTTGCCATAAAGAGCGCTGCACCAATACCATTACTGTATGTATACCGACAATGGAAACCATTTTATGCCACGCTTTTATAAATAAATCATTATAAATTGCTATGACGTTTTCTTTATTCACTAATTTTTCGACCCTCCTTTTTCTTCCTAATGTTTTACTGCTCCTTAAATGCGCTTAAATAACTATTTTCGCATTTCATTCCAAGTTAAATAATTCTTCACAACGAAAAATTATCCTTTGTTGAACTTTGTAAGGTTATGTCGTACATGTAATTATTATAAATCAAACATCCCTAAATATAATAAATTTATCTAATGATAAATTATAGTTGATTTATATAACAGGTAAAGGGGTGGCAATCGCCACCCCTTTTCTTCACTACCCTAATCCGGCAATTATCTTGCATCATTCCACCTTGAAATCGATTTTGCCACGGCTGGAATGGGGACGGGACATATCACCCGATTGGGTATTTGTTGCCGTAATCAGGGAATATATATGACCAGATTCCAGTCCGTCAACCTTAAAGGCGGCACCTTCCGGGAAAACCATTGGATAAGTAAATTCCAACTGCATAAAAATACCATCCTGCAGAACCAGGGCATCAACGATACCCGGTTCACCAACCTCGGAATGAGTGGTTCCCCTTCCGAGATCATTTCTTACTATTGCTTCTCCCCTATCATCCACAAAACCCAGCACCATGTTGGCGCCGTCCATGTTTCCACCCTTTTGGTTGAAGCCAACGGCAATCCACCCCTCACTTACGGCTCTGGCGTGGACATATAAGTTTGTTCCATCATGAGCGAGATGAACCTCTACACCCGAGACGTCCAGGGGAGGCACGGGATAGCCCAAAGTTGAACCATCCACAGCCACGCTCTCTTCAATTTTACGCATGAGCGGCACTTCTGTTTCATCTTCTGCACCTGGAACCTCGGAAGGCGAACCACACCCGGACAATAAAGCAATCATGAGAAAAGGGATAACCCATAGCAGTCTCCTTAAGTTTAACGTGGCAAACATTTTTTCACCTCTATGTACATTTTATTCATTTAATCCTATTGATACATCAACTATAATACGGGACATTTCCCTATAGTTCAAATACTTCATAATGAATTTTATTAAGGGGAATATTTAATTTTTCCAGTTCAGCCCTAACAGCTTTGCTCATGGGGGGAGGGCCACAGACAAAGAAATCCTTTCCTTCCAGATCAGGAAGATATTTTTGTAGCAGCTTACCATTAAACCGTCCCTGCTCACCAGGCCAGTCGTCCTGCCCTGACATTACCAGCACAGCAGTAAAAGCATACATTTCTTTTTGCATCTTTTCCAGCTCATCTTGAAAACAGAGATTGTTTTTGTTTTTGTTGGCCCAAAATAGAGTTACTTTCTTTTTCAATTGCCGATCATTGATATAGCGCAGCATGCTCATAAAAGGTGTTATACCAATTCCCCCTGCAATAAAAACCAGTTCATCGATATCATAATTTAAGAAACTGAATAACCCATAGGGTGCATCAATAAAAGCCTGGTCCCCCACCTTAGTGTCTTTAATTGTAGATGTAAAATCACCAAGTTCCTTAGGTGTAATGGAAATATGCTTCCGGGTGGGGCTGGAGGAAATGGAAAAGGGATGGGAAGATGAGAGATTGCCATTACGCATCAGCTGTATCATCAGGAACTGGCCTGGTTTATATGAAAAATTTTTCCCTTTAAAATAGATGCTCCAGATATCATCTGCTTCCTGCCTCACCTCAACCACAACGAAGGGATGACGCCGCATATAAAAGATTTTATACAGCCTGTAAAAGATCAGAGCGGCATAGCCGGCAGCCAGAACCAGCCAGAGGTAAAACAGAAGTGAACCGGGGCGGGCATTGAGAAAAACATGGACTAATGCAACGGGGAAAAGGATATAGTTTATTAAATGAATGTTTTTCCACACCTCATAAGCAATACCCAACCTTTTATAAGTTGATGCAATGGCGGCAGTAATAGAAAAACCAACCAGCGCAACAATTCCATATAAAAAATTAATATTAATAGAAATGCTCCCAAATTCAATCCACTGATAGAAGATCAGGAATAAAAAATGAAGCACAATCAGCAGCAGACCAATTCTTCCGTAAAGCCGGTGCTCATTTAACATTCTGTCCAGGCCAAAACCCTCTTCAAGCTGTTTGACACGAGAAGTCAGCACAAACTGCATGAAAAGAAAACAAACACCCAAAACACCCAGGAAATGACCGGCATGTCTTAAATAATAGAGGTCCAGAGGCCCCAAATCATTCGTATTCACCCAGGCATACAAAACAAACACCAGAAATACAGTTAATAGAATCCGGAATATCCGAATCTTCAAGGAAAAATTCCTCCTTTGCTTAATAAATATTAAAAAAAAAGATTATTTTCAATTAAAAAAAGCGGCCAGCTCAGATATCTTGCTCCAACCATACTCCTCATACACTGCAGGGGAGATAAAAAGAACGAAAGTATTATTAGCCGGGGCATAGTCCAGCCAAACCAGGTTGTTGTTATCCATATCCCAATCTTTAATCAATTCATAGCAAAGCTGGGGATCAGTTACAATTTCGTCGTGGCCCATTACATTCATGAGGCCGGTTCCCGTATATTCCCAGTAAATATGTATTTCTCCCGATTCCAAGGCCGGGCGAATGAGGGCTACCTCGGCAAGGCCCACTTCATCAACAACGGTAAAGCCCCTGTCTTCCAGCAGGTAAACGGTGAGGTAACCAAGTGTTAGTGCCTCTGCGAAAGTTTTTCCGCTAACGACAATAGGAGTTTCTTTTTCCGGATCAGCTTGCGGTTCTTCTGCGGAAATTAAACCCTGTTCAGCTAAAAACCCCCGGGCGACATCTTCTGGTTGTTTTCCTTCCACAGCAACTTCCTTATTCAGCAATGTCAATGTATCAAGTTCCAATAGGACAGACAATTCTTTCATGATATCTGCAATTTCCGGGTAAATATCGAGAATGTCTTTGCGGATAACCGGTGCCGGATTGTAGGCGGGGAAGAACTGTTTGTCGTCTTCCAGGACCACCAGATTGTACTGGGCAATGCGCCCTTCCGTAGCATCACCGATACCCACCTCAGCCTGACCGGTGCCAACTGCCTGATAAGCCAGACCCAACTCAAGAATAACCAGCTCGCCCCGCGGGTAATCAAAGCCATAATGAGTTTCAAAGTTTGGCAGGCCATCCGCACGCTCCGTCCATTCGGCCGGTGTAGCCAATCTCATTGAACCGGCAGTTATTCCGTTTCCACCTGAAGCATCATCTGTTTGGCAGCCTCCAGCCGCCGCCAGCAGTAAACCAACAACCAGGACTATCGCTAACAGTTTAAAACGTATCATCTATCTCTTCCTCCTTAAAAATATGTTTACCCCCTGATTTCAGTCAAAAAGCGTCTTATCTCTGATACGGGTTATACAGCGATTACCACCCCCTAACCCGAGACTTACATTTATTTCATATACGACGGAGCCATACATCCTTCAATGTAGGTTAACAACCTGTCCAAGAGCACCGCAATTATCCCAATGTATATTGTGCCGGCCAGGATCAGCTCCATACGGAAGAAATTAATTCCGGCAAAAATAACCGCACCCATTCCCTTTCCTCCAACTAAAGCTGCCAGCGCTGCGGTCCCGGCCGTGAGTACCGCTGAAGTTTTAATGCCGGACATGACAACCGGCAAGCTTATAGGAAGCTCAACCTGACTTAGAATTTGCCACTCTGTCATTCCCATACCGCGGGCCGCATCCTTTACCTCAAGGGGCACTCCGGCCAAACCGGCCAGGGTATTACGGGCGATGGGCAGGAGAGCATATATGGTCAGGGCGATCACCGCAGGCCGGTATCCCAGGCCCAGAAACGGGAAAAACACGGCAATCACAGCCAAAGGTGGGATTGTCTGGCCGGCGTTAAAGATGCTCATTACCCGACCCGTATAGTGCCGAAAACGGGGGCGTGTGAGTAAAACCCCCACGGGAAAAGCGATGGCAACAGCTATACCCAGCGGTATGAGGACCAGTTGAAGATGTTCCAGAATAAAAGGAGGCGAACGCTCAAACATGGCTTCCAGAAACCGCTCCAATTCAAAATTCATTCTTGATCACCGCTAATCTTGTGAATATGTTTTTTTATATCCGCCCATGATAGTGTGCCGACCACATTCTTACCACGGCGAATCCCAACCATGTCACTGTCGTTTTTCATCATCACTTCAAGGGCCATTTTAACCGGTTGGATAGCATCGATGAAGCAGAAGCAATCGTTTGCCGCGGCAGGACTTTCCGTTACAGCCGTCATCAGCGACTCGGCACGGGTTAAATCCAAAAGCTTTACCCCCCGATCATCTCCAATCAGGTCTTTCACAAAATGGTTGACCGGGTTTGAGAGTACCTCCATCGGTGTCCCTTGCTGCACCAGCTTGCCCCCGTTCATCACAACAATATAATCGCCCATTTTAATGGCTTCATTGATATCGTGCGTAACAAAGCAAATTGTTTTTTTCACTTCCTGCTGCAGCCTTAAGAATTCGTCCTGCAAGCGCCCGCGCACGATAGGATCGACGGCACCGAAAGGCTCGTCCATCAGCATGATGGGCGGATCCGCAGCCAAAGCCCGGGCCACCCCGACCCGCTGCATCTGACCGCCGCTTAGTTGATAAGGATATTTCTTTGCCGATTCTGCCGGGTCCAAACCCACTATTTCCAGCAATTCCACGACCCTTTGCGTAATCTTTGCTTCGGGCCACTTGAGCAGCCGTGGCACCAGGCCCACATTCTGTTCGATCGTACGATGGGGCAGCAACCCAATCTGCTGAATAACATAGCCGATGCGGCGCCTTAATTCGTCGCTGTCCACATTGAGCACATTTTCCCCGTCAATAAATATATTACCACTGGTCGGCTCCACCAAGCGGTTTATCATCCTTAAAATAGTCGTTTTACCGCAGCCTGACGGCCCCACAAAGACACAGATATTCCCTTTTTCAATGGAAAAAGTAATCTCGTCCACTGCAGGGATGTTTGTATTTGGAAATACTTTTTTTATTTGGTGAAGCTGTATCAATTTTTCAAGCATCCCCTTTAGTAATCCTCACTTCTATGGCGTAATCCAGGCGAGGTTACTTTCTTTTCGAGCAAGCCCATAATATAATCAAGCATTAACGCAATGACGGAGACCACCACAGCTCCGGCAATAATCATCTCTGCACTGCCGCGCGTGATGCCGTGGTGAATTAAACGGCCAAGGTTCCGCTCACCAATAAAGGTAGCCACCGTTGCCATACCGGTGATCATAACTACAGCCACACGTATACCGGCAAAAACCACCGGCCAGGCCATGGGTATCTGAATCTGGTAAAGGATTTGCGCTGGTGACAAGCCCATCCCTTTGCCTGCGTCGATGACCCACGGGTCAACCGATTTAACGCCACGGTAAACACTCCGCACAAGTGGCATCATTGCATATATAATAAGTGCAAGCGCTGCTGATTTGCGACCTAAACCGAGTTGGGGGATGGTAACAAACAGGCCAAAAAGGGAGATGCTCGGAATAACAAATAATATGTTAGCTAAGCCAATCACACTATTAGCAAAGCGATCGTACTTACTGATTAACAGGCCCACCCATATCCATAAAATTAGGGAAAAGACCAGCACAGTCAGTACCAGTGAAAGATGGTTGCCCGTATACTCCATGATGCGGCTGCTGTTATTAACGATAAATTTTAAGACACTGCTGATAACTTCCACCGCTGTGCCCCCTGTCTTTGTGTTACATTATACAGCTAATAAGTAGAATTTTCTTTATGTGATAAATAATAACATAATTATAAACTAAATGTAGAATAATACGGCGCAAATTGCATTAATTCAGTATAGTTGGTTTAAATACAGATCCAAAAATATTCCACGTATGCCGGGGAATTGATTACCCTCACATCTGAAGGGATGTGGTTATGATTTCCTTTGAAGAGGCGAAAAGTTTCTTCGCCTGCTTCGTAAACGAAACCGCAGCGTCCATAACTTTCATCTTCGTTTATACGGTTCACCCAGTAACTTTTTACGATTTCAGCAGATCCAATCGATTCGTACCACTGGAGGTCATAGCTGATTTCCCCAGCCTCCCCCAGGCTTAAAATCACGTCGATAGCGGTGATTATATCCGGCTGGAGCACATCATTGCGTAAGCCGTGTGGCTGTACTTCCACATTCGTAAAACGCACCGTTTCCCCCTTGCCCCGGATAATAACTTCCGGCACAATAAGTTTACCTTCATTCTCGTTCTTGCGTTTAATTTCTTCACGGTACGTTTTGTAAACTGAATCCAAATAATTTTGGGATGCAGGGACATAGGAGAGGAACATTCCGTCTTTGTAAGGGTAGTGATCCATGCGAAAGACACTGGCTTCGGGCCAGCCACCATCATAATAGGCTTTGTACCACCAACCACTTTGTCCATCGAGAGTATTAATTACATAGGTGTTCATTTCTTGATCAAAATAATAGTCCATTTTGAAATAATCTTTTTCGTGAAGGTGGACCAACACATCGAAAAGTGAAATATATCCCTCTTGAAAAATATCCGGGCGCACCGTTTTTATTTCC
>SKTJ01000205.1 GCA_007122565.1 Syntrophomonadaceae bacterium
ACTACAATTTCTTTTATGCTTTTAATTTCAGTTTTCAAATTATTGCCATCTGTTTTTAAATCATTAACATCTGTTTTTAACCCATTGACCTCTGTTTTTAACCCATTAACATCTGTTTTTATCCCATTGATCTCTATTTTTAAATCATAAAATGCTGTTTCTAAACGATCAAAGTTAGCTGTTAATAGTTCTGCTTGCGCAGCGATTAATTCTATTGATTCTCTGTCATGCAATTGCCCTGCTTTAATTTCTTTAATTTCTGAAAATATCTGGTTTAGAAGCCCCATAAGTTTTTCGTCATCCATGGGAGCACCCCCTTAACATAATCTGTTTCAACAAAGAATTAGAAAATCCTTCTAAATAACTCTGTTGTTTTCATTATTTCACAAGGAAATGCGTTTTAATAATTCCTTTCCATAACCTGGTAACAGTGCAGGGGGAGTTCGGTGAGGAAGGTGGAAGGTCCGCTGATATAGCGATCCCAGCCCCGGTAATCCTCCTGTGCGGCCGAAAGATATAGGTAGTCTTTGGCCCGGGTGACGGCAACATAAAAGAGCCGTCGTTCCTCTGCCATGTTTTTCCGTCCCAAGGCGGAGGGGAAATGGCCATCGCTAAGACCCACTATAAAAACAGCTTTCCATTCCTTCCCTTTGGCACTATGAATAGTGGAGAGGGTTAAAAAATCCGTATCCGGGCTCTCTTCACGGATACTGTCCAGGATCAGTGTCTCCTCCAGCATCAGGGACTCCAGGAATTCTCCCACGGACGTACAGCGGGCCCCGTAAGCAGCGAGCCTTTCAATACCCAGGCCCCTTTCCACGTAATCATCAGGGTATTTTTGCTGTAGAATCTGGCTGTATGCACTCTTCATGATAATGGCAATCAGTTGGGGCACATTCTCCCGGTCCGCCCCGTGAAGCCGCGCCAGGATTTGTGTAAATGTATTCCATCCCTGCTTACCCCGCTTCGGCGTAATATTATCTCCCAGCGCCGCCTCCAGGGGGTTGGGGTAGGCTTTTAGTTGTTGCCAGATACTCTGGAAGGTGGTAGGGCCAATTCCTTCGTGCAGCAGAGCCACCCGCTGCCAGGATAGCTCGTCCCGGGGGTTTTCGAGGATTTTCAGCCAGGCGAGGATATCCTTGATATGAGCCCGCTGCAGGAACTTGAGGCCGCCGAAAGTTAAGTAGGGGATGTTGCTTTTGATCAGGGCCAGTTCTATATCCTGGGAGAGGTAAGAGCTGCGGTAGAGCACGGCCATTTCCCCCAGTTGCAGGCCGTCATTATAAAAGTCCTGTATTGTGTCGGCAATAAATGACGCCTCCTGGTAGTTGTCGTGTGGCAGGTAGATGCGTGGTTTTTCACCGGAGGGACGAACTGCGGACAGCTGCTTGGGAATCTGCTCGTTGTTTTTGCTGATGGAGCAGTTGGCCAGCTCCAGGATTTCAGGGACGCTGCGGTAATTTTGCACAAGTTTTACCACGGTGCAGTCTGTTTTTTTATTGGGGAAGCTGAGAATATTATCAATGTCCGCACAGCGAAAACTGTAGATAGACTGGGCATCATCTCCCACCAGACAGGTGGATCCTTTTTCACCCAGGAGTTGCACAATGCGATCCTGGATGACGTTTGTATCCTGAAACTCATCCACGAGGATATGATCAAATTGTTCCTGGTAGCGCTGCCTCACTTCAGGGTTTTCCTGAAGCATTTTTAACCATACGATCAGGAGGTCATCGTAATCAAAGGCATTGGTCAGACGTTTTTTCTCCTCGTAGGCTTTCTCCACGCTGCAAAAAAGTGAGAGGTAGGGTGTGAGATCGGGCACGTTGATGTTTACGTATGTAGTAAGGTCCAGGCTGGAGTTGCGGGCGGAGCTCATTATTTTTCCAAGCAGGCCCCGCTTCATGAAGAGGTTCCGGTCTTTTTCTTTTAATTCATTTTTATAAGCAGCGAGGACCAGTTTGAGCATTGTGGAACGGTCATCCTCATCGAGGATTGTAAAGTTCGCGCTGCGCTCCACCAGGGGTGCATGGCGGCGCAGCATGCGGGCACCGATGCTGTGGAAGGTTCCGGCCCAGAGTCCTTTTGGCAGGTACCCGGCTATCTCGCGTACACGCCGCTTCATCTCTTCGGCGGCTTTGTTCGTGAATGTTACGAGCATAATCGTATGGGGAGGGACATTTTCCTGGAGCAGGTTGGCCAGACGGTAGGTGAGGGCCCTGGTTTTACCGGAACCGGGACCGGCAATCCCCAGAATAGCCGGATGTTTATGGGTAACAAAAAAAAGTTGTTCCGCGTTAAGCTCCTGCTGCAGTCGTTCCTGCCAGGCTGCCTTGTTGTTGTTCTGTAAAGTATGGTCATTATCCTCAAGAAATCTCTTTTCCAAGTGGTTAACCCTCCGCAATACAAAAAATTATGATAGGTTAGCCATTTCAACATCGTGTGTGCAATATCCTTCTTTTTAAAGGTATATGTGACACCGAAGAGAAAGCCCTGCTTCGCCAAGGCGAAGCAGGGCTTTCTCTCTAAATTATGCCGCACAGCTTAGCTTAATCACTGATATAATGCTAAAACTGCGGGCTTTGTTGGTTTTCATCCAGAATCATGGGTACTTTGTACCAGCCGTTTTTATTCATAAGCTGGAATATCTGATTTTGATCGGTCAAGCATTGATTATGATAATCCATAAAGGTCTGGCGCAGATTCTGGTCCTGCGACTCCAGCACCGCATGCATATACCTCTGAACCATGTGCTTTGTGCCCGTCAGTACATCACCGGCAATGTCTTTGTCAGTAAATTGCTGTTGCATGTGTGACCTCCTTTCATACAACTATTGATTGGTGTAAAGTTCATTAAGATAGGAACTGCCCGCCGCCCGATTCCTGCAGCAGTGATGAGAGACGAGTTGCTCTTTCCTGGCACTGAGAACTCATCTGGTTAATCATATTTTTCATGTTCGGATCCTGGCACTGGTTACTGTAGTTGCTCAACTTCTTAGAACACAGCGACTCCGCCTGATACTGGTCAAAGAGAGCCATGAACTCCGCTTTTCCGATGTTTTTAATATTTGTCTTCGTTGCTTGCATCGGCTCACCCCTTTCTTTGCTTTATCAAAATCGGAACTCACCTATATATTTTCCTGTATCGCTGCAACTATACGAAGGGATATGAGGGAAATAAAAGAAATATAAAACCCAGTTATGCTAAAATATCCTAAAAATGGTTTTTAGCTTTTGTAAAATTTAAAAATTAATCGTCCACATAGGCACAAGGCACAACAGTACTTTGCAGGCATAAAAATATTATAGGTAACATATGTTTATAATATACTAAGAGTGATTGTTGTCGTTTTCTCTCTTTTTTCCTTTCTCTTTTCTATATTCCTCTGCCTGGCACTCCTCACAGATGGCCCGGCTTGCACCACCTTTCCAGAGGAGATATTCGGTTTCTATTTTTTTGCCGCAATGCAGGCATGCTGCCATATAAAATCCACCTTTCTGTTTGCTGCATAAGTTCAAGTTTTTTGACAGAACACAATTTTATGTTATAATTGTTATATAGCCACGTCAATTACAATAAAATGGTGCATCAATATAACGTGGTTTTCTACATTTGAAAAAATATTTTGGAAAAAGCAGGAGATTTTGCTGTGGTGTCGAATATTTCTATAGTTATGTTGTTATGATTTTTTAATACTGGGAGGAGGTGTGCAGCCTGATTAACAGGTGTTTATGCCCTGTGCAAAAAAATCAGGCAATATAGTGTGGATACTGTAAGCAAACCATTTTGTGAACTGCCAAAACGAGCTTCCTATCATTCAGCTAAAGGATAACTGTGCAATTATAGCATAGTATATCCGGCGAATAGTCGGAAGCTTTTTCTATTGTACAATTTTGTTTGCTGAAACTGTTCCTGTACTGAATCAGAAACAGATTTGGGAAATATGTAGCAGGTGGTGATGGTCTGATAAAATCTGTAACAGCTTTGATAGAGATTGAATATAAGTTTTATGAAGGGATTGAATATAAAAGGAGGTGAGCATCAGGAAGTTGCATGCATCTTAAGAATAAAACCTTGAATATAAGCTATATGTAAAACACAACATATGTAATGGAAATTAATGTTTCTAAAGGGAAGTCTTTGCCTTAAAGATGTTTGAAAGGAGTGGCTATATGATTATCATAGGGGAGCGGGTTAACGCAACAAGAAAGCGTATCAGGGATGCTATTCAACAAAAAGACACAGAAACGATTAAAGATGAGATAGGTATGCAGGATTCGGCAGGAGCACACTATATTGACTTGAATGCCGGGACGGGCTCTGGAGAGATTCAGCAGGAAAAGGATGACCTGTGCTGGCTGATTGATATAGCCCTTAAGTGCACGGAGAAGAATCTTGTACTGGATTCAGCAAGCCCTGAAATTCTCAAACATGCTGCCGCACACCTTAATAACCGTAGACCGTGGATGCTTAATTCCATTAAAGGGGATCTTTCCAACCAGTCTATGGAAATCATAGAACTTGCTTCTAAGCACCAGGTTCCTCTGATAGCACTTGCTATGGACAAGGATGGTATACCTCCTGAGAGTGGAAAAAGATTGGCTATTTGTGAAGCGATCCTGGGTGAGGTGGAAAAAAGAGGATTGCCTGAAAAACTTATCTTTTTTGACCCCCTTGTGATTCCTATTTCAACAGATACAAACCAGGCTTTAGTTACCTTTCAGACCATTCAGAGGATTAATGAGCTTTTCCCCCAGGCAAAGACAACCATGGGCCGCTCTAATCTTTCACATGGATTGAAAAAGCGCTTTTTATTAAATGGGGCTTTCCTTACCACAGCTATTTGCTTTGGTTTGTCTTCAGCTATTTGCGATCCTGTTCAAAAAAGTATTCAAAAGTCTGTCGTAATGGGGAACTTACTGGCCGGGAAGGATAAGTTTTGCAGAAAATACTCCAGGGCGATCAGACAAGGACTATTCGACGAAGAGGAGCGATAATTATGGATGAACAAAAAAATCAATATAGAAAAGCCCTGCATGTGCAGCCCGTTGAACGGCTCACCCAAACGCAGATTAAGAGTATAAATGATGCATCAATGAAACTGTTGGCAGAAACAGGGATTAAGTGTGCGGGGGAAAAGGCTGCGGGCGTATATCGCAGCGCAGGATGCACGGTAAGTGAAATCGAAGATGGGAAGCAAAAGCGGTGGAATGTACTGTTTCCGGAAAAATTGTTAAAAAAGGCTCTCAGCAATGTGCCTTCCGAAGTAATTCTCGGGGCAAGAGATCCCGGGAACACACTGTATTTGAATGCAAATGTGCCTGCCGTTTATTTTGGCACAGGCTCAGAGGCTAACATATACCTGCGCTCAAAGATAGAGCAATTTGTAAGTACTGCCAACGGCCGCAATACGCTGCAGTACCCCGTGTTTGAGGAAGAGCAGGGCTCCATCGCTGCATTATGTGAATCAGCCCGACTTATAGACCACCTGGAGCATGCAGATTTCTTTATCAGAAATATTAATATTCAGGACGAGGGAATAGACTCAACCAACAAGGACGTGAATGTTTATTTCAGTTCTTTACTTAACACTGGGAAACATGTGCAGGGTGGGCTGACTGACCCCAAAGCTCTGCCTGCTCTTAAATCTCTGGCAAAAATTATTGCAGGGGAGCAGCCTCATCTTCCCTTTTCGTTTATTGTATGCCCAATAAGAAGCCCTCTTTTTATGGTCGATGATAGCTCCGAAAAAGTAATTACCATTGCACAGGAAAATATTCCCATGGTCATATCTTCCTCTCCCCAGGGTGGGGTAACGGCACCGATACAGGAAGAAGGTATTATCATGGAAATAAATGCGGAAATCCTGGCAGGGATTGCTTTAGCACAGTTTGCCAATCCGGGAACACCTGTATTATATGGATCTGTCCCCACGCGGGCACAACTTGATACACTCCAGGACAACTACGGGACAGCCGAATTTATACACTACGCCATGGGATGTGCCCAAATGGCCCGTTTTTATGGGATACCGTGCTACTCTTCCGCAGGGGTGGGTGACGTAAAGCGTCCGGGAATTCAGGCAATGGTTGAAAAACTATTTTCTTATAAGGGGGTAGCTTCTGCCGGAGCTCACTATATTCACTATGCTTTTGGCCTGCTTGATGGAACAAATATTTTTTCCCCGCTGCAGGCGGTCCTGGATAACGCTTCAATCGCCCTGGTAAAGGATATACTGCGCGTTCCAAGCTGTGATCAGGAGCATATTGAAGCAGCGCTCCGTGAAATTACCAAAACTGCGGCAGGTTCGGGCATGTTTACCCGGGGAGTGAGAAAGCAGTTAAGAAGGGAGGTAGTATCAAGCACTTATGAGTTTATCACTCACGGGGACGAAGATCAGGTGTTTATTCAGGCCCAAGCAAAACTTGACGCTTATCTAGCCGATAGTTCGAACACCTTATCAGATGAGACAATCAGGCAGGCATACAAAGAAATACCAGGGTTAATTAAAATAACATAGAAGGAGGTTTATCATGAATAAAGAGGAGATATTGAAAGAATTGGAGCACACCATAGTGATGGGGCATCTTGATGCTGATGATGAAGGTTTTGATGGAACTATGGAAGGAACTCCAGGGACGTTGGAATTTGTGGAGAAAGCCCTGGATGAGGGTATCGCGCCTCTGGAAATTCTGGAGATTTTCAGAAGATCTATGGAAAAAGTGGGAAAACTGTTTGAATTAGAAGAATATAACCTCGCTGATATGCTTGCCAGCGCCGAATGTGTCGGTGAAGCGATGGATATTCTCGAGCCAAAACTTGAGGTAGGGAGTAGCTCAGAAAAAGGAAAATTTCTTATTGCAACAGTTGAGGGAGATTTACATGACATCGGTAAAAATATTGTAGCTACGATGCTCAAAGGGGCAGGATACCAGGTGAAGGACTTAGGGATAGATGTGCCGGGGAAAGATATCCTGGAGGCTATGCGGGAATTTAAACCGGACTTTGTTGGGCTTTCTGCACTGTTATCCACTACCATGATTGAAATGGAGCAGGTGGTAAAGCTGATCAGGGAAAATGGTTTCTCAGATGTAAAAGTTTTCATTGGTGGAGCGCCTACCTCTAAGGAGTTTGCAAAGAAAATAGGTGCTGATCAGTACTGCCGGGATGTTATGGATGCCATACACGCGCTTGAAAAAATGAGGGAGACATTATGATAATTTCTGATAAGCAACAACTAAAGTTGCTTTCTCCTGATGCAATGCAATTAATTCACGGGGGGTCCTTAAGACTTTTATCCGAGGTAGGGGTTAAGGTTACCCATGAAGGTATTGCTGAAAAGCTCATTTCCCAGGGAGCACAGCGCAAAGGGGAAAGAATATTTATCCCCCAAAATATGGTGGACAATGCTCTGGCAGAGACGGCTAAAACTATTCAATTTGATGCACCGGATCCGGCCTATGGATTTACCGTTAATACGTCCGAGAGCCAGGTGAAGTTTGGTCCTGGTGGGCAGGCACTCTATATTGTTCATCCTACTGCCGACGGATGGGGCAAAAGGCCTGCCGGGACGGACGACTTAAAACAAATTCTTGCTCTGTGTGATCAATTGAAACAGGTTGATTTTATCACCCGGCCGGTGGAATGTGATGTTCCGGAAGACCAGATGGATGTGGAAAAGGCTAAAATATTCCATGAGTACTGCTCAAAACCAATGAATCTTGCTAATCTCATCAAGGTGGAGCATTTAGATAAAGTGCTTGA
>SKTJ01000316.1 GCA_007122565.1 Syntrophomonadaceae bacterium
CAGTACTAAAAGGAGTCGCCCAGGCAATGGACCTTTATGCATTTGCTTCTATTGATTAGTCCGTTTCAAATCTAAACATAATATTCAGGAGCCAGGAGTCAGTATAAAAAAATTGTAACAACTCAGCACTCTGTACACATCACAAAGGGGTTCAGGGTTACCTGTGAGTAACCGTTCGGGCTCGATCAAAAGGCTTTTCCGGACCGGGGTTTCCACATTTTACTTGTCTGAGCGCAGCGAGTTTAAAATGTGGCCGGGTCGGCAAAGGCAACATTATAATCTTTTTGTTTGAGACTGCGGTTTCGAACAGGTATCCTGAACCCCGGTGCTGCAAATGGCTTCTGACTCCCTGAATAACTGATGCGGTGCGCTATTTTTTTTAAAGTTCCTTGTGAGAGTGATAACGTTCCCTTAATATTTAAAAATTCTGTTAATTTGGAAAATAGGTTGGGAGGTTAGACAGTATGAGCAAAACAATTTCCCAAGAGGTATCCAATGCCGTGAGTGATGTTATTATTGCTCTTATTCCCATAACCTTTGTGGCTTCCTTTGTTTTTGGTTTTAAAGCTCTGCTTGTTCTTGCAAGCTGCATGCTCGGAGCCGTAGCAGGCGAGATTTTCGCCAGGAAAATAAAAGGTGAAAAAGCTTCTTTAAACGATGGCAAAGCCCTGCTTACCGGTTTGTTACTGGCGCTGATCTTACCAACAGCCCCGTGGTGGGTTGTTATCCCTTTATACACAAGCGGCGGTTTTTTAGCCACAGCATTATTTAGAGAATATTTTGGGGTCCTGGGTTTAAACAGGTTTAACCCTGCTCTGCTGGCGTGGTTGTTTTTGTTAATTGCCCGTACCGGGTTGGTTTATCTTGCTCCGTTTCTGCTGCAGTTCAATCCGTCGCTTGAGCCCTGGCTGCTGGTTGATACTGTTACCGGAGCAACCCCCCTCATTATGAGTGCCGCCTATGGTTTGACTGTCCTGAGCAACAGCAATATATTTCTTATATATTTAGGAGGGGTTTTGGGTGAAGCCTCTGGCATAGCTTTACTGCTTGGCGCTGCCTACCTCTTATATAAAGGACATATTTCCTGGCATATCCCAGCTTCCATCTTGGGCACGGTTTTTCTTCTCACCGCAGTTTTGGGTCAGGATCCCCTTTTTCACGTTCTTGCAGGGGGTGTATTTCTTGGAGCTTTCTTTATAGCAACCGACTGGGCTACCAGCCCCGTATCTGATAAAGGTAAGGTTATATTTGGCATAGGTATCGGTATTTTAACGGTGTTCTTTCGCCTTTATGCCGCCCCGTACTGGGTTCCTGTTGGAGGTGTAGCCTTTGCCATTTTAATCATGAATGCTTTTGTTCCCGCTATTGACAGGAGTACCGGAAGAATTAAAATCGCTGCTCTTACAGGGACGGAGCACGAGACAGAGCATGCCGGGTAGTAACGCTTTGCTGGACGGGTGCGGTTTGCAGAAAGGATGCAATAATTGGTGATGGTTAACCAGGATTGAACAAATAGAAAAAACATAGCTTTAATTCATAGGAGGGTGACTGTGATGAAATGTAAGATTAGGACGGTTCTGCTTTTGACGGTTTCACTTGCACTGATGATGTTAATTGTTGGATGTGCCCCTGGTGAAGAAGCTTATCAGGACGGTAATTATAAGGGTGTTTCTGAAGATGAAACTTTAGAGGTCACGCTTACCCTGGAAAATGGAGAAATTGTAGCTGCAGAAATCGCGGAATTTGACAGTGAAGGCAGCAAAAAAGACATTGAGGCCTATTTGGTATGTTTCGAAGATGACAGAGTACCTTTGTTGGCAGAAGCCCATCCCGCTCTGGCGGGGCAAATCATAAACCAGAATAACTGGGATGTGGATGTTTTTACCGGCGCAACCACGACTTCTGATAAAGTCAGGGAAGCTGCGGAAAAAGCCCTGCAGACAGCAAGGATATAAGGTCTGCAAATGCCAAAAAAGCAGGAGGTTTGAAACAATGGGAGAGGGAGTGAAAGTTATTAATAAAACAATCCACGGGGGTTATCATTTTAATCTTGAAGGCAAACCTCAGGATAGACTAATTGAGCTTGGGCTTCCCTCAGAGGTAGTGATCCCCCTTAAACAGGGTTTTGGCCGGGAGGTTAAGTCCCTCGTTAAAGCGGGTGAAGAGGTTAAAGCGGGGCAGATCATCGGCAGAGATGATCTGGGTATTTCCAGCCCGGTGCATGCCAGTGTTAATGGAACGGTAGAGAGCTTAGTGAAGCTGGAATCCTCTCAGGGGAGTATCAATGCCGTGGTTATTAAAGCAGATGGAACTATCGATTGGCAACCACTGGCCGGTCATAACCGGGATTGGCAGCAGCTGTCTGTGGATAAGATCGAAAGTCTGCTCTATTCTTCGGGGGTTACTTCCCTTAGTGGGAAGGGAATACCGACCAGGTTTAAGACTTCTTTCATCTCCAACCGGGAAGTAGAGGAACTGATTGTGCAGGGGATTGAGGATGATCCTTATCACCTTTCTTTAGCGGCTCTGTTAGCTGGTGAAAGAGGTGACCACTTTATTGAGGGAATAAGGATTCTACAGAAGATCATGCCTCAGGCTAATATTCATCTGGCTGTTAATAGTGAGCGGCAGCAGATGGTTAAGGAACTGGTTCTGAGAACCGGGGATCCGGAATGGCTGGCCTTATGTTCCTTACATCCCAAATACCCGCAGGGTAATGAGCAGTTATTGACCCGGACTATCCTTGGAGATCGGGCTAAAAATTCAGCCGACGCTAAAAAAGTAGTGGTCTTATCCGTAGCGACTATTTTGAAGGTTCATGATGCAGTGGTGGAAGGGAAGCCCTTAATCGAGTGCATGGTAGCCCTGTGTGGTCCGGGCTGGAAGGAGAACTTTCATCTCAAGGTGCGAATAGGCACCCCGCTTAAAGCCATTAGCAGCACTTATCTGCAGCAGGCCGCTAATTATCGGCTAATCCCCAATAACATCCTAACCAATAGGGCTATCACCGATCTCTCTTTCCCAGTTGACCGTAGCTTTACCACTTTGGCAGCGGTTTCGGAAAATAAGGCAAAGAAAAGCCGCTCTTACTCACGCACATTTCTTGCGGCTTTTAATCCATTAACAGAGCAGGGCTGCGACGCCAATAATCACGGTGAATTAAGGCCTTGTATATTTTGCGGTAACTGTGAAGAGGTCTGTCCGGTGGGGATTATCCCCCATCTCCTGGATAAACATGTAAAAAGGAACTTGATTAGTAAGGAGTTAATCAGATACGACATTTTCGAATGTATTGAATGTAATCTCTGTTCTTTTGTCTGTCCCTCCAAGATCCCTGTGGCCAGGCATATCAAATTAGGCTGTCAAAAACTTATTGATTATGGCTATAAGCAGCAACCTGCAGTTGACCCTGAAGAAGAAGAGTTGGTTGGCGATTACTATGTGGGGTAGGAAGGAAGGATTATAAATGCTCCGACTATGCGAAATCTTAAATAATCTGCAGGAAAAGGAATCTCTTAAGGTTATGAGGCCTGTGCTGAGGGCGGCTGATTCTTACCTTTATGGTTCCGATGAGGTTACCCTTGGGGCGCCTCATATTGTTGACAATCTGGATAGCAGGAGATATATGCTCATGGTAGTCCTGGCCCTTATGCCCAGCACCATTGCTGCGATTTACTTTTACGGCTGGCGTGCCTTGGCGATGATCCTGGTTTCTTTACTCTTTGGGGGGCTGACGGAGGTTCTGTTCGCTATCTTCAGAAAGAAAGAGATTCAGGCGGAAGGGCTCTTGGTCACCAGCCTCATGTTTCCTCTGATTCTGCCGCCCACGTTACCTTTATGGATAGTGGCCGTCGGCTCTACTTTTGGCGTCTTTTTCGGTAAAGAGGTATTTGGAGGAACAGGGCGCAATATATTTAATGCTGCTATTGTAGGGCGCGTCTTCATTACCGTCGCTTTTCCTTCTTTGATGACTACAGTGTGGCAAGAACCGCTGCTGGGAGGACTGGGGGGATTTTTAAGTTACCAGGCAGATGTCATAACCTCGGCCACACCCCTTATTGCTTACCGTATGGGAGAGCTGATGACCTATTCTTATACCGAACTATTATTCGGTGCGGCCCCCGGCTCTATGGGAGAGACTTTCCGTTTTGGCATTATTATGGCCGGCATCTTCTTAATGGTGACCAAGGTGAGTAACTGGAGAATACCGGTGGCTTACCTCGGTTCAGTAGCCATATTTTCCAGTATCGGTCATCTTGTTATGCCCGAACTGGTAGCGCCTCCCCTATTTCAACTCCTCAGTGGAGGGTTGCTCTTTGGCGCTTTTTTTATGGCAACCGATCCCGTTACCTCTCCTTTTACCGGACCTGGGAAATGGCTCTTTGGTCTTATGCTCGGCCTGCTGACGGTTTTGTTCAGAGGTTTTTCCGGAGCTGTGGAGGGGGTGGTGTTCAGCATTCTGTTGATGAATGCGATGACACCCTTAATCGATACCGTTGTCTTAAAGGTAAGGTATAAACCATTAGAAAGGAGAGGGGTGCCTGACAATGTATAATAATGCTGCAATAGAGAACAAAAGGGCGTTTGACCTTAAGAAAGTTTTTTTGGATAAATTAAGATCGTTGGTTTTTATATTAATTCTCGCTTCATTCTCGTCAGGAGTGCTGATGGGAGTCAGCGCCATGATCCCCCTGGACCAGGAGGGGCTGGATCTTGAATCAAAGCTGTTAATCCTCAGAGCCTTTGCTATTGAATCCGGCACAGATAATATAGAGCAGACATTTCAGGAAAATGTTGCCATAGACGAGGTTGAGGGGCTCACATTATACCGGAGCAATGAAGGGAGTATCGCTTTCGAGTTTACCGGAAGGGGGCACATGGCCCCAATTACGGCCCTTGTTGCCCTGGCCCCGGATCTAAAGACCATCGAGGGACTTGTGATACTGGAACAGCAGGAAACCCCCGGTCTTGGCGGGCGAATTGCTGAGGGGGAGTTTTTGGATCAGTTCAAGGGGCTGGCCCTTAACCCGGAGCCGGTAATTCTACCGGCGGGGAGAGCAGCCACGGCGGATCATGAGGTGGAGGGTATTACAGGGGCTACCTTGACTACTAAAGCCCTGGAGGCCATGCTCACGCAAAGCATTCAGGAAGTTATGCAAAAGCTGGAGGTGAACTAAAATGGGAAGCCAATGGCATCGCTTAACTTATACCAAACCCTATGTCCTTTTGAAAGACGGAATATGGAGAAAAAACTCTGTTGTAGGCTCTTCATTGGGGATCTGTTCGGCTCTGGCGGTAACCAACCGGCTGGAAAATGGTATTGCCATGGGTCTAGCCGTTACCTTTGTCGTAATGGTGGCTTCTATTGTTACCTCGATGATTAGGGATTATATCCCCTTAAGGCTTAGGATGATTGCCTATATGGTTATTATATCGACCTTTGTGATTGCGGTGGATATATTTTTTAAAGGTTTTTTCCCCGATATCAGCAGGTCTTTGGGGCCCTACCTGCCACTAATTATCACTAACTGCCTGATTATGGGAAGGTGTGAGTCCTTTGCCCTCAAAAGCGCTCCCGGATTTTCGCTGATAGATGCCTTCTCCCACGGCCTTGGCTATACTTTTACCCTGCTGATACTCTCCGCCGTAAGAGAGGTGCTGGCCTTTGGTACTCTATTAAATGTAAGTGTAGTCGGGGCGGCATGGACCAACTGGATGGTTATGGCTATGGCTCCGGGTGGCTTCTTCCTTCTGGCAGTAATCGTCTGGGTAGTGCGCAGCATGCAGGGTGAGATAGATGAAGCGGGCGCCACCCCTACTGAGAAGACGGTTATGGAGGCCGCTTAAAAACTGCTTTAAGTTTTAAATATATTAAAGGGGAGGAGAGCCATGAGCGACACATTGAATATCTTTTTAGCGTCGGTTCTAACCCACAATATTGTGTTGGTCTATATCCTGGGAATGTGTCCCGCAATCGGAGTTTCAAAAAACCTTAAAACGGCAATGGGTATGGGGACAGCGGTAATCTTTGTGGTCACTATAACTTCACTGATTAACTGGCTGATTTATAATCTGATCTTAGTCCCTACCGGAGGCGAAATTATCTCCTTAATGGTATTTATTATTACCATTGCAGCTACGGTGCAGCTGCTTGAGATGCTGCTCGAGAAATACTTGCCCATGCTTTATTCAGCGTTTGGGGTCTTCCTGCCGTTGATTACGGTAAACTGTGCTGTGCTGGGTGTAACTCTCTTCCTGGTCTTACGGGAATATACTCTCTTTCAGACCTTAGTTTTTGCTCTGGGTACATCCGCCGGCTTTTTCCTGGCGATTACGCTGGTGGCCGGCATAAGAGAAAAATTCGATCTTATTGGGGATCCCCCGAAGGGGCTTCAGGGTCCCGGTATCGTAATGATTATGCTTGGCATTCTAGCCCTTGGTTTTATGGGCTTCGGAGGGATGGTGGATCTATAATGACTCTGCAGACAATTTTCATTTTGATCTTACTGTTGGTTGGCATTACTGTTATCCTGAGTTTTGTGGATGTTATGCTGGGCGGCTCCCGGCAGATGTTGCTCACCATCAACAAAGACACGACACTTCCTGCCTCCGGCGGAGGCACCCTTTTAGACGCTCTCTCCCAGAATAAGATTTTCATCCCTTCCGCCTGTGGCGGTAAGGGCACCTGTGGCCACTGTAAGGTTAAAGTTGACAGTGGCGGTGGTGATATTATATCTTTGGAAGAGAACTTTCTTAACCGTAAGGAGAAGGAGGAGGGAGTGAGGCTTGCCTGCCAGGTAAAGGTAAGAGAGGATCTCCATATCAGCATGCCGGAGGACCTTCTTGAAGCTAAGGAATATATGGCTGAGGTAGCGGCTTTGGAAGAACTTAATTATGATACCAAGTTTCTCAGGTTAAAATTACTTTCACCGAAGACGATCAATTTTAAGCCTGGGCAATATGTTCAGATACTGGTGCCCGGTTATGAGGAATATCGTGCCTATTCTATTGCCTCCCCACCCAGCCAGAAAGATATGCTCGAGTTTGTGATCCGCCATATCCGTAAAGGATTATGTACCACTTTTATCCATAAAGCCCTTCGGGTTGGTGATATAATCAAGTTTACCGGTCCCTACGGTGACTTCTATCTGCAGGAGAATTCCAAGCGGGATAAAATCTTCCTTTCCAGGAATACGGGGATAGCACCGATCAGGTCAATCGTCATGCACCTCAAAGAACAGGGTATGCCTACTGAAGCGCGCAGTTATTATAGTGGGCGAACAAAAAACGACATTTTATTAGGTGAGGAACTGAGCAAGATAGAAGAGGAGCATGATAATTTCAAGTGTTATGTCGTTCTCTCCAAACCTACCCCGGATGATAAATGGGAGGGGGAAACAGGGTATATTACGGACACGGTGCCAAAGTTTGAGGAATCACTGGATGATAAAGAATACTATCTCTGTGGCCCACCGGAAATGATCGATGCCGCTATGGCTGTATTAAGTGAAAAAGGAGTGCCGGAAGAGCAGATTTTCTTTGATAAGTTCTAGAAAACTAATGACTGTGGTATGATATAAGCAGACTTTGGTGGTTAAGAAGGAAGGGAGGAGAGATCTTGTGCAAGGCAGAAAAGATCCGCAATTATCCATAAAACGTTTACCTGTTTATTTAAGAGTATTAGATAATTTAATTGGAAAAGATGTTGATCTGGTCAATTCAGAAAGCTTAAGCAAAGAAACGGGTTTTACTGCCGAAC
>SKTJ01000071.1 GCA_007122565.1 Syntrophomonadaceae bacterium
ACCCTTCCCCCTCCTTTATCTGTTACGATTAGATACTCAGAACACAGCAACCCCCTAAATGAAAATTATATCAATCAGGGGGTATTTTTGCAAACGTTTGCGGACGGCTGGGTTGCCGCCCTCCTAAAAAGTTGGAATGTTGGAAAGTTGGAAAGGAAAAGAGAAACCTGGGACCCTGAAAAGCAGTCAGAAGTCTTATGTCAGTGAGCCGGAAAAAGCTATCCATCCCGAAGGGGCGGACGACCCTGTCCGCCCGCGCCCAGGTGCTGAGTCATGCCAAATATTCAAAGTGTCTTCTGCGGCACTTTGACTTCCGGTTTCTGACTTCCAGTAAACAGTACTCCTTCCTTATGACTTTCCAGATTTTCCAGCAGTTCCTGAGTGTGTTGTTCTGCCTGCTCGATTTCGGGAGAAATATAACGTCCCACGTCCTGGATGCTCTTACCTACCAGCTGAATTTTTTGCTGCAGGGCAAAGGATTGCTCCCGTATCTTATGCACACTTTGCTCGAGTGCTATTCTTTTTTGCATAATCTCCTGTTTTAAAAGTGAGTTGCCATGAAAAAGACCCTGTAGTCCCTGACTCGCGCCTGCTTTTTCTTCGAAGCCGGAGAGGTTGCCTGTAATCCCCTCCTGTAAAATAAGCTGCTCATCCATGATTTTCTGTAACCCGTCCAACAGGGTCTGCTGTTGCAACTGCATTGTGATCAGTAATTGCTCCAGTTTGAAACGATTCTGACGCAGACTATTTAATAGCCTGTTCATTTTCTTATCCATTTCCGCCGTATTCACCTGTTCACCCCTGCCTTTTTGCATTTTCCTGTCAGTATTTTAACCCGCAGGCTTTGCCCCTATGCAAGTAGTCAGGAGTCAGAATGGAGGACAAGTAGTCAGGAGTCAGTAGAAAAGATTAAAGAAGAAAGGGAATAAGGGGAAAGGGACAGTAGTCCGGGAGTCAGTAGTCAGAATGGAGGACAAGTAGTCAGGAGTCAGGGTAAAAAAGCAAGAAGTATTCAGTAGTCAGGAGTCAGTAGAAAAGATTAAAGAAGAGGACCAGGAGGGGAAAAGGGGGCAGGAGGCAGAATGGAGGAATCAGAATCAGTGAAAATGGGTGGGGTTGGCTTTTCCAGGTTTTATCTTTTCCTTTCCAACTTTCCAACATTCCAACATTCCAACTTAACTCCCCCTCATTTGCGGGTGAAGCGGCGGCGCAGTTTGTTCCATAGGGAGCTGGTTTTCATCTCCACATAAACAGCTGCCCCGGGGCCGGGGGAGAAAATAATGCCGATTCCTGCTTCAGCGTGCCGCTCGTTTAGCTCTATGGGAACAGTCAGTGTACGGTTATCCCGGCTGAGTGTTAAAGTAACCCGCCCGTGCTGCATGGCTAAAATCTGCCGGAACTCCATCTCTGTACGCAGTTTGTAGCCGTTAATTTCCAACAGCCGGTCCCCAGACTGCAAACCGGAACGGTACGCAGCTGAACCGGGGATTAACGCCATAACCTGGGGGCCGTCTTCCCCTGTCTGGAAGAGGGGAGGTGCAGCAAACTCAGCAGTGTTCCCTATTTTTATCAGGAACTCATGTCCGAGGGGAGCAATCAGGGCAGCCGCAATTATCAACGGGGGATAATATATGGACGCAATGGTCGTTGCGGAAAGGATCAGGCTGTAAAGAGCCAGGTGATAAGCTGTTTTCACCCGCTTCTTTTCAGGCTTGCTGGAGAGAGCCAGATCACCGTATCCCAGCCCTGCTACGAGGGGAACCATCAAATAAATAACCCTTTCCCCACCGCCCACGCTCATTACTGTTCCCAGCAGGGGCCACCAATCTGGCATGGACACTCCGCCCACAAACATCTCCGATGTTTCCGCCACGATCAGGGCCCAAAGACCCATCAGGGGCAGGGGCCAAAAGCGCTGCATGCTGAAACCGCCCACGATCTTCCCTGAGGGAGCCTTGAGGTAGATGGGGCTGGCGCCGCGATGACCGCTGAGTAGAATGAGCAAAGCTTCTGTGAGGTGCAGGATACCAACCAGTGCCAGGAGGCCGGGAAGGTGTATCTCCATCAGACCACCGATAATACCACCAACAGCAGGCAGTTCCACAAGGCCGGGATAAAAGGGTTGCAGTGCCTGCAATAGTAGAGAAGACACCGCCAGAATACCCCCGGCATAGGCAAAACAAAGATAACGGGGATTAATCATAAATAGCAGGATGGCAACGGGCCAAAGGTAAATTATCCCTATTTTATCCAGGGATATCCCCAGGATCAGTAGAAAAAAACTGCCAAAAATACCGCCAATGATGCCGAAAAAGATGGAATACAGTGTTTGTTGCGCCACGTTGTTGATTGCCTGGCCGAATAACTTTTTTTCCATGTTCACAGAGCGGCGGTATTGCATAAAGACAATAAAAATAACCAGCCAAAAAAAAGGTGTTATAAAAGTATACATCAGGGTGTTAAACATGAGGGATAATATATCAAACCAGAATTGCACGCCTCCGGCCCCTTTCATGAAAATGCTAAAACAAGTTGGATAGTTGGATAGTTGGACAGTTAGATAGGAAAAGATAAAACCTGAGTAAAGCCGAATTCCAGCCATTTTCATTGCCTGATAGTACCGTGCCGTAGGGGCGGACGACCCTGTCCGCCCGCCTTTACCATAAAATTATCAGGTTCGCTTCAACAGGTCCTCGGCCGCCTGAAGCTGGGCATCCATCTGCCGCGCCTGCTCGCCCAGTACTGAACGGAGCTGCTCCCGCGTTGTTATATCCAGGGTTGCGTCAGCAGAAAGACCCTCATGACGCTGGAATTGCAGCAGCGCTTCCCGGGTAAGGGGATCAAATATGCCGGATTTTTCCAGAGGAAACCCGAGAAAATGCAGCATCTCCTGCAACAGCAACACTTTTTCTCCCATATCCCCCTCTTTTAAATCGCGTGGAATGGGACGGTACTGCAGGAAGTACTCGGGGGGCATCTCCACCATAATGTCAGGTTGCAGGCCATTCTGGTGTAAATCGTGCCCGGCCGGGGTCAGGTATTTGGCAATAGTATAGCGCAGCCCGCCGCCGTCACTTAGATATTGCAAGTGTTGCACTGTGGCCTTGCCGAAGGAAGGAGTGCCAATCAAGGAGGCATTCCCACTATCATGCAACGCACCGGCAATGATCTCGGCCGCACTGGCTGAATGCTCGTTAATCAGAACAGCAATGGTATAATCGCGAGGCTCTGCCTGAGACATGTAGCGCTCCTGTGTATTGCCGTCCCGGTCTACAACCCGGGTGATCTCACCTGCAGGAACGATTGCCTTGCCCACCTCTATTGCTTCATCCACAATCCCCCCCGGATTATCACGCAGGTCAAGAATGAGGCCATTAAGCTCCTCCCGCTCCAGGCGTTCCAGCGCTTTGGCAAAATCTGTACCGGTTTGTTGATCAAAGCTGGTAATCTGAATATATCCGATCGAATCGTCCAAGATTTCGGCGAATACTGTTTCCCTTTCAATGTCCCCCCTGATGATCGTCAGCGATAACAATTCGGCCTCGCCGACACGCTGGATTCCCGCCTCCACCTCAGTTCCGCCCGGGCCTCTTAAGAGACGGGCCACCTCATCAACGGCAAGCCCCAGGACGCTTTCCCCATCCACTTTAACAATACGATCCCCGGGGAGCATACCGACACGCTGGGCCGGTGAATCTTTGATTACCCGGAGTACAAGCACTTCATCCTCGCCTCCGGTAATCTCCACACCAATACCGCTGAACGAACCAGTGGTATGAATGAGCAACTCACGCAAAGATTCAGGTGTAAGATACATGGTGTGGGGATCTTCAAGAGAGCGGAGCATCCCCTCAACAGAGCCTCGGATCAGCGTTTCCTCTTCTACAGGCTCAATGTATTTATCCTGAATCAGTTCCCATACTTCCCAAAAAAGCCCCGCTTCACTCTCCCCCCGCGTCGTCATCTGTACATCTGCGGGAGAAAATAAAAAGCGGGCCAGTAATAAGGTTGCCGTGTTGCTGAGTAAAAGAAGCATCAGTAACACAACCAGTAACCGCTTCATATTAATCAACTCACATATTATAGAATCATTACAATATAGTATTATATCGCTTTACCAATAAAAATACCACCCAAACAAAGTCAAAAGTCAAATGTCGAAAGTCGAAAGTCAATAACAAGCCCAGTCCAGCGTAAAAAGTCCAACGTCTAAAGTCTTTTTTAAAAAAATAAAATGCGACAGGGGACGGTTCTCTCTGTCGCATTTTTTGTTTTCCACAACATAATCCTCATTCACGGGCGGCTGTGGGCAGCCGCCCCTACGTTCGGGAAACAAGAAGCAACTTATCTTCTGCCTTTCGACATTTGACTTTCGACTTGCCTTTAGAAATAATTCATGGGGTTATGACGTTCTCCGTTAATGCGTACTTCGAAGTGCAGGTGTGGGCCCGTGCTGGCCCCGGTAGAGCCGACGATGGCAATGGGTTCTCCCCGAACAACCACCTGCTTCGGTGAAACGAGGAGTGTATGGGCATGGGCATAAAGAGTGGTAAGGTTGGCACCATTTTCCATGTGGCCGTGATCGAGGATCACGGTTCGTCCATATCCACCCTGAGAGCCGGCGACAAGCACAACGCCATGATCCGCCGCCAGTATATGTACCGGGTTACCGCCGTAGGAACGGGATCCGGGCCAGCGGTTATGGGGAATACCGATATCAATCCCCCCGTGAAAAACCCCGGGACGCCTGGTAATGGGGTGGGTGCGATTACCGAAAGGAGAGGTGATCCATCCGGTTCCATATTCGGCCAGGGGCCACAGTAGTTTTCCGGAGGGTTTAAACTGAGCTGTTAAGCGGCGCATCTCATCCTGGAGTTGTTTAATTAACTCCTCAACCCGCTTTGATTCCTGCTCCAGTTCCTCGATAGCCTGCTCCTGTGCTTCGATTGCTGCCATCACGTTGGCAAGAATCGTTTCCCGGTTGGCCAACTGCCGGGTTACCTCCTCCTGCCGGCTCACCAGGCCCCGCTGCATTTCCTGCAACTCCGCTTTTTCCGCCTCGAGCTCATCCTTTTGCTCTTGCACAGCCATCCGCTCCATGAAAGCTTCCTCCAGGAGCAGTAAGTCAAACTCGGCGATGAGCTTAAGATCATGGAGGCGAGTTAAGAATTCGGCAAAGCTGTAGGCATTAAAAAGCACATCCAGATAACCCGTATCCCCGCTTTCGTATATGGCACGCAGACGCCTTTTTAAGAGTTCGTCCCGCGCTTCAACATGGGCCTCCGCCTCCGCCAGTTCTTCCTCCTTCACTACAATGGCGAGCTCCGTATCCTCTATATTCTGCTCCAACTGGCTGATCTCGCGGCGCAGCTCTGTCAAGTTTGCTTCCAGCTTATGTAGTTCTCCCAGCAGGCGTTGCTCCTCGTTCTGATAAGCGGCCAGTTCGCTGCTGCGTGATTCAAGAGTGCTCTGGATTTCAGAGAGTTCATCCTGGGTTTGCTCTATCTCCCGTTCTTTTTGCTGTAATTCCGTAGCGTAACCGGGCAATACCAGTGTCGCGGCAACAAAAGCAATCAACAGGAACACGGTCAGGCTTTTTAAACCCTTTGCTTGTGTGGCCAACTCTCTTTGCCTCCTTAAATCCAGTTTGCATTCAGGATGCTATGTTCGGCTTTTCCCGGTTTATCTTTTCCTATCCAACTTTCCAACTTTCCAACTGTCTAGACTTTCAAAAATTTTCGTACAGATATTGCACTGCCCAGAACACCCAGAACAACACCTAAGCTAAGCAATAGATTTAATAATTGGGGCATTATTTCTTCCACCGGTAACAGGGATATGAAATAAATGTTTCCCGACATCCACTGCGTTGCCCCCTGGTAACTGTAAAAAATAATCACCAGAGGCACAACCGCACCCATCAGACCCAGAATCAAACCTTCGAAGATAAAGGGCCAGCGGATAAACCAGTCGGTAGCTCCCACATACTTCATGATCATAATTTCCTTGCGCCTGATATAGACGGTCAAACGGATTGTATGGGAGATTAGAAAAACAGCCGTTATCGCTAACCCCGCCATAAATAAAAGACCGATCCAGCGTATCACCCCGGTAAACTGGAAAAGAGGCTCCACCACACCACTACCGTAATCAACATAACCTACTCCCGGATAATCCTGCACAGTGTGGGCGACACGAATAATATCTTCCGGTACTGTAGTACGCAACTCGTAGGAATCGCGCAGGGGGTTCTTGTCTTCTTCTTCGTATCCCTCCAACAGGAAAGCACGATCGCCCATCTGCCTTTTTAGCCGCTCCATGGCCTCTTCCTTGCTGACAAAGCGAACCTCTTCCAATTCCGGGTGATCAGTAAGAGCACGCTGCAGTTCCCTGAGTGTGCGTACATTGGCCTCTTCGTCAATATAGACGACAATTTGCACCTGTTCCTTGATATCTTCCGTCAACAGGGATACGTTATAGTTAATCACGATAAAACTGCCCAGAATCAAGAGGGTGATAGAGACGACCGCTATTGAGGCAATACTCATCCAACCATGATGTATCACACTCTTAAGTGCCTCTCCAAAAAAATATAAGAGGCTCCTAACGTGCATTAATGTATACCCCTCTCTCCTGATCGCTGATAATGCGACCCTGATCCAAGACAATCACTCTTTTTTTCATGCGGTCCACCAGTTCCTGAGCATGGGTGGCCACGATCACCGTTGTACCCCGAATATTGATCTCGTGCAGCAGGTTGAGAATTTCCATAGCTGTAACGGGGTCCAGGTTTCCGGTAGGCTCGTCCGCAATTACCATAGCCGGACGGTTAATAATGGCGCGGGCGAGACAAATACGCTGTTTTTCTCCACCGGACAGCTCGTCCGGTTTTTTGAATGCCTTATCTTTTAAGCCAACCAGTTCAAGGGTGAGGGGAACACGTTTACGAATTTCCCGGATCGGTACACCGGTAACGCGCATGGAAAAAGAGACATTTTCGTAAACGTTTCGATCCTCGAGCAGACGAAAATCCTGAAAGACCATGCCGATATTACGGCGCAGGTAAGGAACCTCCCGGCTTTTTAAACGGGACAAATCCCGTCCGAAAATTTTGATACTGCCGCGGGATGGTTTGATCTCCTGTAAAAACAGCTTTAATAAAGTTGACTTGCCGGCTCCACTGGAACCAACGATAAATGCAAACTCCCCGCGATCGATTACCAGATTTATGTCCCGCAAGGCGACAACATCACGGCTGTATTGCTTATAAAGGTGATAAATCTCGATCATGCGACACCCTACCTTTGTGGCTTTAAGTAGCGAGGGGCCGGGGGTCATCATGGGGTCC
This sequence comes from Syntrophomonadaceae bacterium, assembly GCA_007122565.1. Taxonomy (GTDB): domain Bacteria; phylum Bacillota; class Dethiobacteria; order DTU022; family UBA8154; genus UBA8154. The sequence continues at coordinate 7,349 of SKTJ01000071.1, forward strand.
ACCCCGCTGATTCCAGCCGCTTTGTTTAATGATTCGACAGGAATCCGGATAATCCTTTTAATAAAAAGGTAATATTAAGGATATTTAACAATTTTTTGTAGGGATATGTCTGTTATTAACTGTTCGGTAGTCAAAAGAGTTAAAAAAAAACGAACTCCATCAAATATGTTGTCAATTTGATGGAGCCCATTCCTGAGGTTATTCTGAATTCTGAAGCCTGAATGGTTAGATCATAGCGAAAGTGCGACAGGGGACGGTTCTCTCTGTCGCACTTTTTGTTTACCACAACATAATCCTCATTCACGGGCGGCTGTGGGCAGCCGCCCCTACGTTCAAGAAAGGTGAAAGAAAAATCACAGGCACCCGTAAGGGCGGACGACTCTGTCCGCCCGCGAACATCCTC
>SKTJ01000050.1 GCA_007122565.1 Syntrophomonadaceae bacterium
ATCTTCAATCAGGGGGACGAAACGGCAGCCGCACAGGGTTTGGCGGCGTAAACCTCCTGTTTCGTTGATATAAAGAAATAGATCCTGTTGCCAGCTGGGTCCTTCCGGGATGACGAGCCGCCCAGTGTGTCCAAGCTGTGCCGTCAGTGCAGGCGGGAGTTGGCCGGCGGCAGCGGCCACCAGGATGGCGTCAAAAGGCCCATGTTCAGGCCAGCCCTTGCTGCCGTCGTCTATTTTAAAACTAATGTTGTTGTATTGCAAAGCAGTGAGCACCTGCTGTGCCTTCGTGGAAAGAGATGCCAGCCGTTCAACCGTATAGACATGTTCTGCCAGTTCGGCTAAAATAGCTGTTTGATAGCCCGATCCGGTACCAATCTCCAGGACTTTTTCCCCACCTTTGAGCCCCAGGGATTGGGTCATGAGCGCCACAATATATGGCTGGGAGATCGTTTGATCCCCGCCAATGGCCAGGGGGTGGTCCCGGTAGGCCAGGTGAGCCTTGTCCGGCTCCACAAAGAGGTGACGGGGCACGCGGCGAAACGCCTCCAGCACCCGCTCATCAGTAATGCTCCGTGGGATCAACTGAGTCTGAACCATCTCTTCACGGAGCGCAGCGTAGTTTTCCTCATGCATGGGGATAGGCTCCTTCCTGCAGCTTTATTTTTCCTAAAAATTATACCATAATACGGGGGTGAAAGGAAATATGCCATTTGAACAGGGTCCGATCCGTCCGCCAAGCGAGGCGGAGAGTCTCTTAATCCGCATTAATCGGAACTGCCCCTGGAATAAGTGCCTCTTTTGTCCCGTCTATAAGGGAAAGAAATTCTCCCGGCGCACAGTTGAGGAGATTAAAGGGGATATCCAGGCTTTCAAGGAGGCGGAGCAGAGGCTCAAAGCACTCAGTTTGCAGCATGGTTATGGCGGCGCCGTAACAGTGGAGTTAATGGAGCTAATTTACCAACAGGAGCAGGAGCTCTTCCAAGTGGCAATGTGGCTCTATCGCGGCGGGAAAAATGTTTTCCTGCAGGATGCTGACGGGTTGGCTATGCCAGCAGATAAGCTGGTAGAGGTGCTGACCTTTTTAAAGAAACAATTTCCCACAGTGGAACGTGTTACTACCTATGCCCGGGGAAAAACGGCAGCCAAGCGGTCACTGGAACAGCTTACGGCAATTCGGGAAGCGGGTTTGACCCGGGTGCATATCGGTATGGAGACAGGGCATGACCCCCTGCTTACCGCCATGCGTAAGGGGGTTACGGCGGCGGAACTGGTTGAAGGGGGAAAAAAACTGAAAGAGGCAGGCCTCAGCCTGAGTGAGTATGTGCTGCTAGGTTTGGGCGGTAAGGACGGATGGCAGGAACATATTCTGGGGACTGCGGAAGTTTTGAACGCCATCGATCCCCACTTTATCCGCCTGCGCACACTGGCGCTGCGTCGCAAAATTCCGTTACTTGAGCATGTGGAAGCGGGAATGTTCCAGCGCCAGACGGATGAAGGCACGGCCCGGGAGGTAAAACTGCTGCTGGAGAACCTCAGGGTAACCAGCACCATTGTGAGTGACCATATCCTTAATCTGCTGGAGGAGATCGAGGGGAAATTGCCCTGGGATATGCCCCGCTTGCTGGCAGTTGTGAATGGTTATCTGGATATGCCCGAGGAGCGGCGTGCCAACTTCCGCCTCGGCCGGAGGCTGGGTCATTATCGCACCCTGGGTGATATGGAGGATAAAAGGCGCTTTGCCGAAGTAGAAGGGCTGCGCCGCAGTTTACTGGAGCGGGGCGAAGATCAGGAGGAATTCATCGTTAAACATCTGGCCCGCTATGTTTGAATGAATTGGAAAGTTGGAAAGTTAGATGGTTGGATAAGTGAAAGAACGGGGAATCAACAAAGGAGGGCTTGTTGATGGAAGAGCAGCAGCAAAGGGATCGGGAAAAGAATGCACAGCCTTGCCGAAAGCTGCCGGGGGGCAGGTGGATTGTTACTATGGTTGGGGTGGCCGCCTTGTTCCTGCTGGCCGGTTTTATGCTGGGACAAGTTGTGGTTGCGGACTCAGGTATTGTACCCGGCTCGGAACAGGACCCTTTGGTAACGGCGAGTTGGGTGGAAGCCAAGCTGAACGCTTTTGCCTCGGCGTTGAGGGCTGAGATAGGAGGGGTGGACAGGCCCCTGCCGTCTCAGCCCGGAGAACCGGTACAAATAGTGGAACCGGCCCCGGTTTACAAAGTGGTGGTGGTGGAAGCGGGCAAAAAAATGCTCCCCGGGGAAGGGACGGAATTCATCCTGCGTAGCGGCCTTGCCAGGGCTGTGGTGCTCATTGAAGGGAACGGCCTGACCAATCTTACTACGGGCCGCAACCTGAAACACGGCGATCTGATCGAACGTGATCACCTGATCCTTAGCCCCCGTGATGACGGTCGGGGAATTATTACAGAAACAGAAGTCATCTTGCTGGTTAAGAACAAATACCGCATCGTATAATAAACTGACGTGACCATGAAACGATAGGGGAGAAAACCCCGCTATCATTCCATTATTGTTGTTAAAATATTCTTGTTTGTGATAGAATACAATAAAGAAGGAAATCCTTAAGGAAAGGAAGTGAGCCCGGACAGGGTACCATTCCGGGCAGCTATGATACCTGTAAAAGTAAAGGGCGTTGGTATGGATCTTTCCCGCAACCCCCTGCTTCTTTTAATCGATCAGGAAGAGAAGATGGTGCTGCCGATCGGTATCGGCCTGAGCGAGGCTCAGGTTATCTCGTTCAAACTGGGCGGATACTTATTCCCCCGTCCCCTTACCCACGACCTGATTACCACGGTGTGCGGTCACCTTGGGGCAAAAATCATGAAGATTGTGGTTAACGATGTGCGGGACGGCACTTATTACGCTCAAATCTACCTGGAACAGGCGGATACACAAATAGTTGTTGATGCCCGCCCCAGCGACGGGGTTGCTCTTGCGCTTGCCAGTGGGACACCCCTCTTTGTTACAGAAGAGGTAGCCTCCCATTCCCTTCCCTTTGAAGAGGTAGTTAAGGAGAGCGTGGAGGAATTCTTCGACTATGATGACGAAGATCTGGAAGACGATGATGACGATGACGGAAATGATTTTAACGGCGATGACATGGGTGGAAAAACGCTGCACTGATAAGTGGATGCTGAGGCGTACCGTAAGAGTGACTGCCATAGCGTCCGCCCGCCCAATGTTGAAGATAGAAGCTACAGATTAATATCTGAACTGGCCTGTTGACTGAATCTATTTTGGATCTTTATGTTTGGATAAAACAAGTTAAAGATGCTTATGCTGGAGGAGAAATATATTGAAAAAGCAGCATGCACGAATCTTAATAATTTCCTTCCTGCTAATCTTCTCTTTCCTGCTCCTTAGCCCCCCGGGAGGAATGCCGGACGTACACGGCAGCAGCACAGAGAAAGGCATTTACGTGCTGGAGCTGAAGGGAGTGATTACCACCGGTCAGGCCGTCTTCATCCAACGGCAGCTTGACACGTTAGACCCGGAAGCAGTGCAGGCGGTGGTAATCGTTATGAATACGCCGGGCGGGCTGGTTGATGCCACCCTGGAACTGAATGAGATCTTTGCCAAGGCACCTGTGCCGGTGATTGTCTTTGTGGCCCCCAGCGGAGCGATCGCGGCCTCAGCCGGGGCTTTTATCCTGGTGAGTGCTGATATCGCAGCCATGGCTCCCGGTACAACTGTAGGGGCGGCCATGCCGGTGGCTCTATCCCCCGCTGGCGGTTCAGAAACGGCTGATGATAAGACAATCAATTTCCTGGCCGGGCATATGCGGAGCATAACAGAGGAAAAAGGGCGGCCCGGAGAGATAACGGAAAAGTTTGTCACAGAGAACCTGACGCTCACCTCTATTGAAGCGCATGAACAGGGAGTAATCGATCTGCTTGCGCCTAATCTAAATGCCCTTTTGGTGGAGCTGGACGGATGGGAGGGGGAAAAGGGAGGCGTTCCCTTTAACCTCGCCACAACGGGAGCTCCCCTGTTGGAGCAGGAAATGAATCTGCAGGAACGCTTTCAAGATAAAATCAGTGACCCCCAGCTAGCTTTTTTGTTGTTGATGGTGGGTGGAATGGGCCTTTATTTCGGTTTGGGGATGCCCGGGACCTTTGTGCCGGAGGTGCTGGGGGCAATTGCCCTCTTACTCGGCATTTATGGTATTGGCCTCTTTGACACTAATACAATGGGGATCATTTTTCTGGTGGTGGGTTTTGCCCTCCTTGTTGCAGAGATATTTTCCGCCGGTTTTGGCATTTTTGGGATTGGCGGTGCTGTCAGTCTCCTCGTTGGGGCGATCATGTTGCCGCAGGAACCCCTGATGGCGGAAGGGTGGTACCCCGCCTTCCGCGCCACCGCTATTGGCCTGGCCTTGGCCGTAAGCCTGCTGAGCTTTTTAATTGTAACCGTAGTGGTCCGTTCCCGCCGCCTCTGGAAGAAAAGCGGCTCATTCTTCCGTGCCGCAGCAACAGCGCATGTGGAACAGGAGCTTGCTCCCTGTGGCACCGTAAAAATGCGGGGGGAACTCTGGCGAGCCTGCAGCGAAGATGAGGTAACAATAACCAAAGGGTCCCGTGTGGAGGTGGTCAGACAGGAAGGCCTTACCCTTTTTGTACGGCCGGTTGAAGGGAAGGCGGAGCAAAAGGCGCCGCCTGATAACAAGGAATAACTAAAAACTAATGGTGAAAATAATGAAGGAGGTGTTAATCCATGCTGGAGGAAATATTAAATGCGTTGCTTCCTTTGGCTGGAACTGGTATGGAATCTATTCTGGCGTTAGTTTTTATCATCATTGTATTTCTCTACTCCGCCCTGAAGGTGGTGCGGGAATACGAACGGCTCGTGGTTTTCCGCCTGGGTCACCTGGTGGGCTCACGGGGTCCGGGGTTGGTTTTGCTCATTCCCGTTGTCGACCGTTACGTGCGTGTTTCCCTGCGGGTGATCACCATGGATGTTCCCACCCAGGAGGTAATCACCAGGGATAATGTTACCTGCAGTGTGAACGCTGTGGTTTACTACCGCATTGTGGATTCGAACAACTCTATTGTCAACGTGGAGAACTTCAGGGATGCTACGGCTCAGATGGCTCAGACTACGCTGCGCAGCGTAGCCGGGCAGGCAGACTTGGATGAATTGCTGTCGGAACGTGACAAACTTAATGTACAGATCCAGAAAATATTAGATGAGGCTACGGATGCCTGGGGCATCAAGGTCACCGCAGTGGAGATTAAGGATGTGGTTATTCCCGAGGGACTGCAAAAGGCCATCTCCCGCCAGGCAGCGGCAGAACGGGAGCGGCGTGCTGTTGTTATCAATGCTGAAGGGGAAAAACAGGCGGCGCAGCGGCTGGCCGATGCAGCCGAAATTCTGACGCGTCAGCCGGGAGGCCTCTTCATGCGTTTGCTACGTTCTATTCCGGATATTGCCGGCAAACAGGGTAACATTGTGGCTTTCCCCCTGCCCATGGAGTTGCGGCATCTCCTTGATGCATTTAACCAGACTGCCCAACCCCTGCCTCCGGCGCCGGAAGAAAATAAACAGGAAGAATAGCGGTAGTACAGGTGGTAGCAGGTAGGGGAAAGTTGGTAGAAGAGAAACAGCGGTGCTATGGGATACTCAAACGTATCCCGGCACCGCTTTCTTTGTCCCTGAATTATCACAGCTATTCCCATACACTAAAATCTTTCCTACCCACTACCCACTACCTACTACCCGCTACCAACAGATTTACTAATATTCAGTCGAGGTACTCCACAATTTCGTTCAGTGTACGTTTGTGTGGTGCAGTGGCTGTTTCTGCAGGGTAGCCGATGGGAATCAAAGCCACTGGCCGCATACTCTGCCGGTCCACCCCCATGACCTGGGCCGCCAGCTCTTCCCGAAAAGCTCCGACCCAGCAGCCGGCCAGCCCATTAGCTGTAACGGTGAGCAACATGTTTTGTATTGCTGCGGCTGTATCCTGCAAGGCATAAAGCTCACCGCCCCGTTGTCCGTACGAACTGCGGGACCGGGCCAGATCAGCACAAACGACAACAATAACCGGAGCGGATAGAATCCACGTCTGACCGAGGGCGGCATCGGATAACTGCACCTGTTTTTCCCGGTTGCGCACCACAAAAAATTTCCACGGTTGCACATTGCCTGCTGAGGGAGCAGCTTGCCCTGCCTCCAATAATTGAGTAAGCAGCTCTGGAGGAAAAGGATCTTTCTTGAACAGACGTACACTTCGTCTGGTTTTGATTAAACTCAAAACATCCATTTTAATCTGGAAGCAAAGTTCCAGTCCGGCACCTCCTATGTAATATAAGGCAGCAACGGTTACATTTACCTCACATGGTTGTAATAGTTTATCACACACCGAACCAAATTTACAGTTATACGAAAGAAGTTTTTAATATTATAAATACCGCCTCCATAACAAAAATAGTCGTGTAGTAGGGATGTTATCGGTATTAAAAATTACTGTAATAACATAAGGCGGGTTCCCACCGCCATCATAACCAGGCCACCTACTTTCCACCAGGAAAAAGGAATAGCCTGCAGACCGAAAAGGCCAAAGTGATCGAGCAGTACGGCAGTGAGGACCTGAGCGGCTACAATCGCTGTGGTGGCGTTAGCTACCCCAAGACTGGGGATAGAGGCAACGACCCCGTAAGTAATGAGCACAATAAGCACCCCGCCCAGAAAAAAATACCAGGGGCAACGAAACAGATTACCCATTTCTCCCTTAGCCAAACCAAGGGGGTATAACGCCAGCAAAGCAGCAAGGGTGCCGATCAAAAGCACAATCATTGTGGCCTCAAGCATTCCTATTTTTTTCCCCAAAGCTGCATTCAGTGCTCCCTGGATGGCCATAAAAGATCCGGCGAGAGCGGCAAGGAAAAAGGCAAAGATCGATAGCTTCATGTTTTAGACTCCTTGTTTGATTTACACATATTTGATCTCTTTATATTAAAAGGGTTTCCTTCAAGGAAAGTGTTTAATCGAAAAATGAACAAGGTAAAAATATCCTTCTAAAAAAAACGCCCGTCCGTTATAATAATTACAGGAGAAAAGTTAGATAGCAGGTAGTTAGATAGCAGATAGGTTAAAAGATAACCTCTGAATATGTAAATCTTGTAGTTATTGCACAAGGGGCGGCTGTGGGCAGCCGCCCACGGATGACTGCGCAGTTAGTGATATTTAAAGACCCTTGCATTTCCTACCTGCTGCCTGCTACCTGCTATCTGCTAGTTTAACAGGTTAGGCAGGTTCACGGACGGCTGTGGCAGCCGCTTCTACATTCATTCGACTATATTATTGTTTTTATCTGAAATGTGTCGTTATTTCCCGGGCAATATATTATAGATAGTGCCGAAATGGGGTGTAAAGTGTTGATGCAGGAAGAAGAACACGGGATTATTGTTGATGGGCTGAAGCTTTGGGGCCGATCTTGCCGGCCGGTAGGGGAACAAAGAAAAAAGAGCGGCGCTGCTCCCTTACTGATCCTCTGTCATGGTATCCCCGGCGCAAGCCCACAGCAAATATCCGGATCGGACGAAAAGGATGGAGGTTATCACGCCTTGGCAGACCGCTGCCTGCAGGAGGGTTTTGCTGTTTTCCACTTCAATTTCAGAGGAGCAGGGGAAA
>SKTJ01000180.1 GCA_007122565.1 Syntrophomonadaceae bacterium
AAAGGAGGCACAATGCAAGATGGAAATAGGTCTGGGGTTAGGCATTCTTGGGGCTGCGGTGGCAACGCTGCTGGCAGGTATCGGTTCGGCGATTGGCATCGGTATCGCCGGTCAGACTTCCGCCGGAGTGATCAGCGAAGATCCGGATAAGTTTGGTCTTACCATTGTGTTAACGGCGTTGCCGGGCACACAGGGGATTTACGGTCTGATTATGGGCTTTTTAATTCTTTTTCGTACCGGTATTCTGGCGGGAGATATATTAAGTCTTACCACCGCCGAAGGTCTGGGATTACTCTTTGCTGCTCTGCCCATCGGTTTTGTGGGCTGGTTCTCTGCTATTTATCAGGGCAAAGCTGCGGCAGCCGGTATTCAGATGATTGCCAAGCGTCCTGAGGAATTTGGTAAAGCGATGATTTATCCAGTGATGGTGGAAACATACGCCGTCTTCGCCCTGCTCATGTCCATTATGATCTTCATGTTTCTCCCATTCTAAGCTTTTAAGGATGTGATTTATCAATGTCCGAAGCTGAAATGCTGAAGGAAAAAATTATCTCCGAAGCGGGGGAGCAAGCGGGACGGGTTTTGCAGGAAGCACAAAAACGGAGCGCCGCAATCACTGCACGGGGCGAGGCCGATGCAAAGGCACGTCGGGAAGCTCTTTTGGCGGATGCACAAACTCAGGCGGCGGAACTGAAGCGCCGCGCCCTCACTATTGCCGAACTGGATGCCCGTAAACAGATCCTAACGGCAAAAGAGAAATTGATTGAGGATACATTTGCCCAGGCTCTGGCCCGTCTGCAGGAACTGGGGCGCGAAGCTTACCAGGATTTACTTTTCCCCATGATCCTCGCGGCAGTGCAGTACGGTGACGAAGATATCATCGTTTCCCCGGACCAGCGGCATTTCTTCGATGCAACATTTTTAGGCAAGTTAAACAAGACCCTGAAACAACAGGGGAAAAAAGGTGAACTTACCCTGGCTGCGGAGATACGTCCCCTTAAAGGAGGATTTGTCCTCCGTGCCGGTGATGTGGAGATTAACAATACTTTTAATTCCCTTTTGCGCATGCAGCGCGATTCTCTGGAGCCGGCCGTGGCTAGAATGCTTTTTGAATAGAGAGGAGGCCGGAATATTTTGGACAATGGACGGTACGCTTATGCTGTAGGCAGGGTAAGGGCCATGGAAACGAGCCTCCTGGACCGGGGTAAAATAGAGCGCATGGTGGAAGCATCCGGCGCTGAGGAAGCCCTCAAGGTTTTGGGTGAGAGCGAATATGCAGAACATATTGCCACCCTGGCCAGCGTCCACGACTACGAGACAATGCTCGAACAGGTGCTGCACAGTGTCTACAGGGAGTTGCGCCGCTTTGCACCCGATCCGGAGCTGGTTGACCTCTTTGCCTGCAGGTATGATTATCACAATCTCAAAGTTCTTTTTAAGGCTAACAAACTGGGAGAGGAGCGGGATGAACTCCTGGTCAGTGATGTGGGGAAGATTTCTCTGGCTGCGTTGCAGCGGGCGGTGAACGACGAAGATTATCGCAGTCTGTCCCGGCCCATGCGGGATGCGGCAAAGCAGATTGCCGAAGCACTGCGCCTGGAATCCAACCCCCAACTGGTGGACTTGCTCCTCGACCGTGCCATGTTTGCAGAGATGGTGGAAATAAGCAATCAGCTTGATTACCCCTATCTGCATGAGTACCTTGTTTTCCTGATTGACCTGTTAAATGTAAAAACATACCTGCGGGTCAAGCGCGCCAACCTCTCCCGGGAATTTCTGGAACAAGCACTCCTGCCTTTTGGCAGGTTGGACTTAACGCGGCTGGTACAACTGAGCGATCCTCCGGAAATGCTGACGGATCGTCTTCTTTCCAGCAGTTATGCCCATTTCATTGAGGAGGCTATCCAGTCTTATCAGAAAACGGATACATTGACACGCTATGAAAAACTGGCAGACGATTTTCTCCTTAATCATATTAAGAAAGCCAGGTATATAACATTTGGCCCCGAACCTCTTGCCGCTTTTATCCTGGCAAAAGAAAATGAGGTTAAGTTGATCCGGATTATTATGGTCGGTAAGATTAATCAGCTCCCCGCAGAGGAAATTAAGGAAAGGTTGCGTGATGTCTATGTATAAAATGGCGGTGATCGGTGATAAAGACTCCATCCTGGGCTTTAAGTCGTTGGGTGTGGCTACCTACCCCGTTACGGGGGAGGAAGAAGTGCCCCGCGTCCTGAACAGGGTTACCCGCGAAAAATATGCGGTTGTCTGTATTACCGAAAACGCAGCCCAGCAGGTGACGGCGCAGCTGGAAGAGCTGAATCAAAAAATGTTACCGGCCGTTCTTTTAATACCGAATAACCAGGGGACGCTGGGGCTGGGGATGGAGCAGATCCGTAAAAACGCGGAAAAGGCCATCGGTGCTGATATCTTATTTGGGAAAGAGGGTAGTCAGCTTTGACCAGCAGTGAACTAGTTGGCACAATTGTCAAGGTTTCCGGCCCATTGGTTGTGGCCGAAAACATGAGAGGTGCCAAGATGTTTGATGTGGTGCGTGTCAGTGACGCGCGCCTGATCGGTGAAATAATTGAGGTGCGGGAAGACCGGGCCTCGATCCAGGTCTATGAAGAAACGGGCGGACTGGGCCCGGGAGAACCTGTTTATTCAACGGGCCGGCCCCTTAGTGTGGAACTGGGCCCGGGGCTGATTGAGGCCATCTACGATGGGATTCAGCGCCCCCTCAACGTGATCTACGATATGGTGGGAGACCGCATTACGCGCGGCGTGGAAGCGGCAGCCCTGAACCAGGAAAAACTCTGGAAATTTGAGCCCTTGTTTTCGGAAGGGGCAGTGGTGGAAGAGGGGGATATCCTCGGGACGGTGCAGGAGACAACCCTGGTGCTGCACAAGATCATGGTTCCTGCAGGTTTGGGCGGTAAACTGACGTTCATCCACAGCGGCGAAGCCAAAATCACCGAGCCTATCGCCCGCGTGGAGCAGGATGGTGTGGAAACAGAAATCCTGATGACTCAGAAGTGGCCGGTACGGAAGGGGCGGCTCTACAAGGAGAAACTTGCGCCTGACGAACCGCTGGTGACAGGGCAGCGCGTCCTTGACATGTTTTTCCCCGTGGCCAAGGGGGGTACAGCCAGTATCCCTGGACCTTTCGGCAGCGGGAAGACGGTGACCCAGCATCAGCTTGCCAAGTGGGCCGATGCGGAAATTATCGTATACGTGGGCTGTGGGGAGCGGGGGAACGAAATGACCGACGTCCTGAACGAATTCCCTGAGTTAAAAGACCCCACCACCGGCGAGCCGCTGATGAAACGGACAGTGCTCATCGCCAATACCTCCGATATGCCGGTGGCCGCCCGGGAAGCATCTATCTATACGGGGATCACCATTGCCGAGTATTTTCGGGACATGGGCTACAGCGTGGCCCTGATGGCCGATTCCACCTCTCGCTGGGCAGAGGCGCTCCGGGAAATCTCCGGACGCCTTGAAGAAATGCCCGGTGAAGAGGGTTACCCCGCTTACCTTGGTTCGCGGGTTGCAGAATTCTATGAGCGTTCCGGCAGAGTCATCTGTCTGGGACAGGATAACCGGCAAGGTGCTCTCACAGCCGTAGGTGCCGTCTCACCTCCCGGCGGGGACCTTTCAGAGCCTGTATCCCAGAATACGCTGCGTATTGTGAAGGTCTTCTGGGGCCTGGATGCAGCACTGGCTTACCGGCGCCATTTCCCCGCCATCAACTGGCTGCTCAGCTACTCCCTCTATACGGACACATTTGACGATTATTACCGGGAAAATTTCGGCAGTGAATGGGTGGAAATGAGGGGCGAGGCCATGCGTATTTTGCAGGAGGAGTCAGATTTGGAGGAGATCGTGCGCCTGGTGGGGCTTGATGCCCTGGGTGCAAAGGAAAGATTTACCCTGGAAACAGCTCGCTCCCTGCGTGAGGATTTTCTGCACCAGAACTCATTTCATGACGTGGACACTTACGCCTCTCTGCAAAAACAGTTTAAAATGATGACCCTGATCATGCTCTTCCACCACGAATGCCAGCGTGCTTTGGAGCAGGGTTCGGATTTGAAGGAACTATTGGAGCTTCCAGTACGGGAACAGATCGCCCGTGCCCGCTATCTAGAGGAGAGCCGCATGGGTGATCTGGACCGCATTGCCGAAACGATTCGTGAGCAGATAGCCAAAATTGCTGCTGCCGGTGAGGAAGAGGATGAGCAGCTTAGTGTTTAAACGTTTAATGGGAAGGAGGCTGCCATGTTAAAAGAATATCGCAGTATTAAAGAAATTGTCGGTCCCCTAATGCTGATTGAGCATGTGGACGGCGTAAAATACGGTGAGCTGGCTGAGATCGAGATGCCGGACGGATCAATTCGTCGTGGGCGTGTGCTGGAGGTGAACCGGGACAAGGCCCTGGTCCAAATCTTTGAAGGCTCCACCAGCATGAACGTCAACGAGTGCAAGGTGCGTTTCCTGGGCAAGGGAATCGAGCTTCCTGTCTCTCTCGATATGCTGGGACGGGTATTCGACGGCCTGGGCCGTCCGCGGGACAAAGGTCCGAAGATCATTTCGGACGAACGTCGTGATATCAACGGCCTGCCGCTCAACCCCTACGCCCGAAATTATCCTTCAGAATTTATCCAGACCGGCGTCTCTACTATCGACGGCTTGAATACCCTGGTACGGGGACAGAAGTTGCCTATCTTTTCCGGTTCGGGCCTCCCCCACAACCGCCTGGCGGCCCAGATTGCCCGCCAGGCCAAGGTTTTGGGCGGAGATTCAAAGTTCGCCATTGTATTTGCCGCCATGGGTATTACTTTTGAAGAAGCTGAGTTTTTTATCGCCGACTTTCGTAAGACAGGCGCCATTGAACGCTCCGTGCTTTTCATGAATCTGGCCGACGACCCGGCAATTGAACGTATTGCCACACCGCGCATGGCTTTAACTGCAGCAGAGTACCTGGCCTACGAAAAGGAAATGCACGTGCTTGTTATCCTGACTGACCTTACCAACTATGCGGAGGCCCTGCGGGAGATTTCTGCAGCCCGTAAAGAAGTGCCCGGGCGGCGCGGCTACCCCGGCTATCTCTACACTGACCTTGCAACCCTCTACGAGCGGGCCGGCCGTATTCGCGGCAAGGAGGGTTCCATCACCCAGATTCCGATTTTAACCATGCCTGAGGATGATAAGACCCATCCCATCCCCGACCTTACCGGTTATATTACAGAGGGACAGATCATCCTCAGCCGTGCTCTGCACCGCAAGGGTATCTACCCGCCGGTGGATGTGCTCCCCTCCCTTTCCCGTCTGAAAGACAAGGGCATTGGTGCAGGCAAAACGCGGGAGGATCACGCTGATACGTTAAACCAGCTTTATGCCGGTTATGCCCGCGGTAAAGAGGCCAAAGAGCTGGCGGCCATTCTCGGTGAGGCGGCCCTCAGCGATGCGGATAAACTCTTTGCCCGTTTTGCCGACGACTTCGAGGATCGCTACGTCCGGCAGGGTGAAAATGAGGATCGGACGGTAGAGGAAACCCTGGATCTGGCCTGGAAACTACTGACCCTATTGCCACGCACTGAATTGAAACGGGTGCGGGATGAGTACCTTGAAAAATACCTGCCGGAACCTAAAGAGGCCGGTGCAGGGGGGGAATAAAGAATGGAAATCCAAATCAATCCCACCCGAATGGAATTGAATCGCCTCAAGGGCCGCCTTACCATGGCCCAGCGGGGCCACAAACTGCTCAAAGACAAACGGGATGAGCTGATGCGTAAATTCCTGGAGTTGATTCGCGAAAACAAGGATCTGCGCATTAGCGTGGAAGAAAAGCTCTCCCGTTCATTTGCAAACTTTCTGCTCGCACAGGCTGTTATGTCAGGCGAAACTATGGAGGAAGCGATCATGTTTCCCCAGGCGCGTGTGGAGCTGGATGTGGAAGAGAAAAACCTGATGAGCGTCCGTGTTCCCCAATTTATCCAGCAACACCAGGAGGATGAGTCAGGTAACGTCTACCCTTACGGGTTTGCCAATACTTCTGCGGAACTGGATACATCCATCGCTGCCCTGGCGGAAGTTTTACCCCAGGTAATCAAGCTGGCTGAAGTGGAAAAAGCGGTTTCTCTCCTGGCTGACGAAATTGACAAAACCCGCCGCCGCGTGAACGCCCTGGAACACGTGCTCATTCCCCAGCTCATCTCTACGATAAAATATATCAGCATGAAGCTGGATGAAGCCGAACGAAGCTCCCTGGTGCGCCTCATGAAAATCAAAGACATCGTCCGAGGCGAAGAAGTAGGCTAAAAATGCGACAGGGGACGGTTCTCCTTGTCGCATTTTCACTCTGGCTCCTGACTACTGAATTGTGGTCCTTCCATTGTTCCTGTTGGTTTTGCGACAGGGGACGGTTCTCCTTGTCGCACTTTTTATTTGAGATTGTTTGCTTTAAGAAAAGTTTCAAGCTAGAGCGTAAAATGCGACAGGGAGAACCGTCCCCTGTCGCATTGGCTTTTACGAATTCTTTTCTCTTATTCTGGCTCCTGATTCCTGGCTACTGAATACTGGTCCTTCCATCGTTCCTGTTGGTATCAAACTTTTTATTTTTTCCGCGGAGCGGATGAACTGCTCTTTTTCTTCTTCCATCAGTGAAAAAGGAATGACCTTTTTCACTCCACTGCGGCCAAGCACACAGGGAAGGCTGAGGTAAAGATCGCTCATACCGTAAAAGTTTTCGATGTAGGTGGATACGGTAAGCACGGAGCTCTCGTCACGCAGGATGCTTTCCATAATGCGGCGCAGCGCAAGGGCAATGGCGTAATAGGTTGCTCCCTTTCCGTCTATAATTTCATAGGCAGCTTCCCGCACCATGCGTGCAATTTCCTTCTGATTTTCGTGTGAACAAATACTGGGGCATTGTCTGCAGAATTCTTCCAGGGGGACACCACCGATGTTGGCTTTGCTCCAGAGGGGGATTTCTGAATCGCCGTGTTCTCCGATCACGTAAGCATGGACATTGCGGGGGTCGATACTGCAACGCTCGCTCAAAAGATGACGGAAACGGGAGGTGTCAAGGACGGTTCCAGAGCCGATCACCCGGGCTGATGGTAAACCGGAAGATTGCCAGGCGACATGGGCCATGATATCCACGGGATTTGTGGCCACAAGCAAAATTGCTTCCTGATTGTAGTGCCTGATCGAATCAACTATTTGCTCCATGATACGTGTATTTGTATTAACCAGATCCAAGCGTGATTGGCCGGGCTTCTGGGGTGCACCGGCGGTGATAACAATAATATCCGCTCCCCGGCAGTCCGGATAGTCCCCGGCATAAATATGTAAAGGACGAACAAAGGAAGCCCCATGATTGAGGTCCATAACCTCACCACGGGCTTTCTCCTTTATTTTGTCGATTAGCACAATTTCCTGCGCTGTGCCGCCGAGCATGCAAGCGTAGGCTGTGGTGGAACCGACAAAACCGGCACCTATAATAACGATTTTAGACAATTTTTTATACCTCCCATCTGCTGACGGTTCATTTAGAATGTAACCGTCCGGGGAGGTTTTTATACTAAGGAAAAGTCAAAAGTCCAATGTCGAAAGTCAAATGCGACAG
>SKTJ01000145.1 GCA_007122565.1 Syntrophomonadaceae bacterium
CGCAAGAGAAATTTTATCAGATGAATATTAGAAGGCGAGGCCCATCACATAATAAAGTATTCCCAACACTAGACGAGATGAAGGCAGTAGTGACGCGTCGGGAATACCCAGAACGTGAACCAGGAAATACCATGACTTGAGAGGTCATAGAGAGCGGAGGTAGGGGAAAGGAATGAGGTTGATGAGTTTTATTGGTAATCTTGTTTGGCTGCTACTTGGTGGGATTGTTATGGCTGTCTTGTGGGCTGTGGCCGGGTTACTGCTCTGTATTACGATTGTAGGCATTCCGTTTGGCCTGCAGTGTTTCAAGTTTGCCGGTTTTGTCCTGTGGCCTTTTGGCCGTACTGTTGAAGTGGGCAACTTCGGGGTGGGAGGTTTGCTCGGTAACATTATCTGGATTCTGCTCCTGGGCTGGGAGCTTTGTATCGCCCACCTGTTTGTGGGGGCTGTCCTGTGCCTGACGATCAT
The DNA here is from genome assembly GCA_007122565.1 of Syntrophomonadaceae bacterium. Lineage (GTDB taxonomy): Bacteria > Bacillota > Dethiobacteria > DTU022 > UBA8154 > UBA8154. Next base: position 469 of record SKTJ01000145.1, read on the forward strand.
CGGTATCCCTTTCGGTCTGCAGCACCTGAAGCTTGCAATGCTGGCCATCCTGCCATTTGGTGCCAGGATCCACCGGTCAGACTGGCACAGGAGGACGGTTTTTTATTAAAAAAGAACTAAGTGAGGTGTGTGTATTTATTGCGGTCAACTAATGCCGCCACAGGTAATAGATGAAAGATTACAAAATCAGAACCCTGGTTAAGAATCCATTATCAAAGGTGGTAATTTAAATAGATAAGGACAGTGTGGCTATCATCACTGGCGCAAATTCAGGAATAGGCAAAGCAATTTCCCTTGAACTTGCGAAGTTGGGAGCAGTTGTAGTTATGCTCTGCCGTAATAAGACGCGTGGAGCAGAAGCTCTTGAAGAAGTAAGATCAATAAGTGGAAACAAGACCGTTGACCTTATGCTCTGTGACCTTGGCTCACTGCAAAGTATAGAAGGTTTCTGTCTTGAGTTTAAAAAAAAGTATCAACGACTTGACGTGTTGATAAATAATGCAGGTGTAATTCTCCCCGGAAGGCATCAGACAGTTGACGGCTATGAGCTCCACTTTGGCGTTAATCACCTCGGACACTTTCTCCTGACCAACCGACTGGTTGACCTTCTTATTGAAAGTGCGCCTGCAAGAATTATTAATGTTACTTCCGGAGCACATAAAAATGCCAGTATACATTTTAATGATATTAATCTGAAGAAAAACTATACAGTATGGCGTGCTTATGCTCAATCTAAACTGGCAATTATTCTCTTTACATATGAACTGGCAGATAAACTCAAAGGTACGGGAGTCACTGTTAATTGCTTACATCCCGGAGCAGTTGCCACTAACATGGGTATTAACAGAGATACGGGTTTTGGCACATTTATTACACGCATACTAAAGCCTTTTTTTCAGACTCCCCGGCTGGGTGCAGCAACCGCATTATATCTTGCGACCTCAGATGATGTAAAGGGAATTACTGGGAAATATTATTATCGTAAAAAGCCTGTAGCTTCATCAAAAAAATCGTATGACAAAGAAATTGGTAAAAAACTATGGGATTTGAGTGAAAAGCTGACGGGGCTGAAAAAAATAATGTAGCAGATATCATCAATTTGCTTGTAAAGAAAAAATGGTAAGGTAGGTAAACCTGACGGGCTTTCAGAATTACAGGAGAGTGTGAGCAGCATTTTTCTGTCCGGCAGGAAATAGCGGTATTTCGTAGAAATATTTCCTTGTATAGTCATCTTATCCCTAAATCGTGGGTTAAGAACCCCCACTTCTCTAGAAGTGGGCCCTTAATCAGTGGAGTAGAGTCTACACTTGATTCTCCGAAGTTCAGCTTTGGCTGAACGATTTAACTCACTTCTTACCGGATATTTAAGGAGCATGAACATTTTCAGTTCTCTTCGGGAAAGGAAGTAACCGCACAGAATAGGAAGGAGTGGTTTATCTTGGAAAACAGTATCCCAAAAAAAATTGCGATTGTAACCGGTGATCTTACTATCGACTGGAACCTGGCGCTTATGTCTGCAGCAGAGAACGGGGGTACCGGTACTGTTTGGTGGAAAGACACCGGTGCGCACACTTACCAGCAGCGCGGCGGCGCGGCACTGCTGGCGGACCTGGTTACGCAGGTGGCAGAGAACCTACGTGCTGAGAATGCAGTGGAATGGGAGGTCCGTTCTGTTGATCTGCCTCGCGAACAAGTCTTTCCCGGCGACGGCCGTTTTCACCATTCCCACGCGGTCTGGGCCCGTTTTAAGGGGAAGAAGGAAAAGGTGCCGGCCTGGCGCGTAAAAGAGTTTCTCGGATTGTCCCGCGGACAGCAGGAGCAGCCGGCCGGGCAGTGGCAGATAGTAAAAGATGAACCGCCAGAGGCGGCCCTGGTGATACTTGATGATGCCGACCAGGGTTTCCGGGAGAACCCTGAGCTATGGCCAAGGGCTGTCCGGGAAGACTGCCCGACCTGGATTTTGGTAAAGATGGCGCGTCCCGTGGCTCAAGGTAAGCTTTGGGAGCACCTGCACAGTAACTGCGCCGATCGCGTAATTGTAGTGATGACCGTGAACGACCTGCGCCGCACAGAAGTCCAGGTTAGCAGGGAACTTTCCTGGGAGCGGACAGCCCACGACCTCTACTGGGAACTAACCCACAACCCCGGGGTAAACGCCCTCTCCCGTTGCGCCCACGTGGTCGTCTCCTTCGATAACGCCGGGGCATTTCTCCTCTCCCGCTCCGACGGCAAAGATCCGTTTAAAGGCACTCTCTTCTTCGATCCGGCCATAGTGGAGGGTATGTGGAACCAGGCTTTCCCGGGGGGGATGATCGGCTACACCTCCTGCTTGACCGCCGGTATCGCACGCCGGCTGATGCTGAACAACTCCAGCTCTGCTCTTTCGCAGGGAATACAATCAGGACTTGCTGCCATGCGGCTGCTGCACCAGAAGGGCTACACAGAACCTGGCGGGGTTGGCTCACAGGCCGGGTTGGAGTTCCCGGTCAGCCTGGTTGCGGAAAAACTGGGCAGCGAAGAGGAGCCGTTAAAGACTGCCGCTGTTCCCAGTCCGTTGCGGTTTCTGTCAGGGACCAAATCTAGAGATGAGGAAGCTAAATTGGGGGACGATTGGACGATCCTCCAGGAGCTGTACAGTAAATCTCTTGAGCAGGTGGCTCGGAATATCGTCCTGGTTGGCGTGGAAAGAGCGCTGGACGGGGTCCCCCTGGGGCAATTTGGCGGACTGATTACCGCTGATCGCCGTGAAGTGGAGAATTTTCGCAGCATCCGCAGCCTGATCGGTGAATACTGTAACCAATCTCAGAGCAAGCCTCTCTCCATCGCCGTTTTTGGGCCTCCGGGTTCGGGCAAATCTTTTGCGGTGAAACAGATTGCTGCCTCCGTCCGTCCTGAAGAGATTAAACCTTTGGGGTTTAATCTTTCCCAACTCGGTTCGGTTGAAGACCTGTACGATGCTTTCCACCAGGTCAGGGATGTGGCCCTGTCAGGCAAGATACCGCTGGTGTTCTGGGACGAATTCGACAGCGCATTTGATAAACAACCCCTCGGCTGGCTGCGCTACTTCCTTGCGCCGATGCAGGACGGGGAATTTCTTGAAGGCCAGATCACTCATCCCATGGGGCGGTGCATTTTTGTGTTTGCCGGCGGAACATGCTGCCGCATGGAAGATTTTACATCCATATTAGAGGAAAAAGAGTTCATTCAGGTGAAAGGCCCGGACTTCGTCAGCCGGTTGAAGGGCTATGTGAACATCTTTGGCCCCAACCAGTACACCATGCAGGAAGGTGCTGCAGACCCGTACTACATGATCCGCCGGGCGATTATCCTGCGGGTGATTCTAACCCAAAAAGCACCAATAATATTTTCCGAGGACGGCGGAGTCACCAGGCTGAACATTGACCGGGGTGTTTTACGCGCTCTTTTGCATATTGGCGAGTACAAGCACGGGGTGCGCTCTATCGAATCGATTATTGCCATGAGCAGCCTTACAGGCAAAGCCGGCTTTGAGCGTTCTTCCCTGCCCCCTGAGGCCCAGCTCAACCTGCATGTTAATGGCCGGGAATTCCTGGCCCTGGTGCAGGAGCTTGAGTTGGAAGGCGAACTGCTGGAAAAGTTGGCGGAAGAGGCTCACGCTGTTTTTTGTGAGGGCAAAAGACGCGAAGGGTGGACGCTGGGCCCGAAGGACGAAACGGAAAAAACCCACCCGATGCTGATACCTTATGCGGAGCTGGATGAAATCGATAAGGAAGCTAACCGGGTTAATGTTCGTAACATCCCCGCCAAGCTTGCCGCCGCTGGGTATATCATGGTTCCGGCACGCAGCAATGAACCCCCAATTGATTTCCCCGGTGATGATCTGGAAAAACTTGCCCGGCTTGAGCACGATCTATGGATGAAATCCAAGTTTGAGCAAGGGTTTGTCTTAGGCAAGCCTACTGAGGACAACCCCAGGCGCAATGAGTACCTGGTTGAATGGGAGCAGGTGCCGGAAAAAATTAAACAGAGCGACCGGGATCTGGTTCAAGGGATTCCCCGGATGCTGGCCAAAGTGGGCTACGCCGTGGTGAAGCTTAACCGAGAACAATCAAGTTGAACGCGCCGCCGGGAGCCGCACCTGAAACCCTGAGCATTGGTATAACCGGGCATCGCTTTTTGCGCGACGAGAGCATCCTTCGCGCAGGGCTGATTGAAGCTGTACAGCGGATCAAGGGTGTATTTCCAGGCCGCCTGTTTACAGTGCTCTCCCCCCTGGCTGAGGGCGCCGATCGCCTGGCGGCGGGGGTGCTCCTGCAGCAGCCCGGGGCCAGGCTGGTCGTGCCGTTGCCCCTGTCCAGGGACGAATATATGAAAGATTTTGACACGGCGGTATCCAGGTCAGCGTTCCTGAGGATGTTCGGCCTGGCTGCTGATGTGGTCACCCTACCGCCGGCCACCTCCAGAAACAAAGCATACGAGTACGCCGGGCTCTACGTCCTGGAGCACTGCGACCTCCTGGTTGCCCTCTGGGACGGTGCCGATTCCCGGGGACGGGGGGGCACGGCAGAGATCGTGGCCGCTGCACTGGAGAGCGGCAAGCCCGTCTGCCACGTTTGGGCCGGCAACAACTCGCCTGTTAAAGGCAAGCGCACCGATGTGGGAGAAAAACACGGCCGCCTACGCTGTCTCAATTTCCCGGCTGAATAGGGCTTTTAGCAGTTTGCCAGACCCGGAAGGAGGGATTGTTCAAATGCATAATCAGGAGGAACTTTATGAGCACTACTGGCTTATTTAGAATACGAATACACAGGCAGCCTGCTATTTAATATTCCTACATAACTAACTTCACATTTTTCAAAAGGTAGCCTTCCTGATGCAAATACATAATAAGAGCTGGTCATGATATGAGACTTTGCCACTAAACCGCGAACTCTGCCAGGGCGGTGAGATCATGTATCTCAATGTAGCCCCGGTACAGGGGGAGATTATCCTGTTTTTATTTCTTTGTGTAGCGGATACGCACGGTTACTTACCGGACGAACATCTCAATGTTGATTTTCAGCCTGATGCTTTGCTCTTGCTTGGTGATTTAAAATACTCCATAAAAAATGTGCTGCGCTGTTTTCCGGATGTGCCTGCTTTTGGGGTAGCCGGAAACCACGATCTTGAAGAACCATTTGCCGGCCTGCCAGTTGTTAATCTCCACGGCAGGGCAGTAATCTGGAACGGTATCAAGCTAGCCGGGTTGGGTGGATGTTTGCGCTATAAACCCTGTTCCTTTTCCTGGCTTTTCTGGGAACATGAGTACGAGAAGTTACTGGCAGAAATGCCGAGGGCCGATCTCATTATATCTCACTGTGCTCCTTTTGGTTGCTGGCAGGAGCCGCCGCAGGGCGGGGACAGGATTTACCATGATGCCCATGAAGGCTCCAGATCTTTACGAGATTACATTGTTAACACCCGCCCGGAATTGGTCATCCACGGTCACCTCCACCAACGGGGCCTTTCAGCAATTGGAGATACGTCGGTCCGAGCTGTTTACGGCGTGGAGATAGTGAAATTTCCGCCCGGGTAGGGTATTGAATGCAATTTATGCAACAAGGAGTTGATAGCCGTGAAAGAAGCCGAACGGATTTGGGGCGCTCTTTTCGGTGTTTGCACCGGAGATGCGCTGGGCCTGCCGGTGCAGTTTTGGCCCCGGGAGCGGGTCAAGGAAAAACCCGTTCAGTCAATGACCGGTTACGGCACTTTCAGGAAGCCGCCGGGAACATGGTCTGACGACAGCTCTCTTACCTTTTGCCTTGCAGAAAGCCTGTGCGAAGGCTTTAACCTGGAGGATATGGGCCAAAGGTTCATAAGGTGGATGGAGGAAGGATACTGGTCTGCCGACGGCAGAGCTTTTGATGTGGGCCGGACCACGCTTCGCGCTGTTGCCAGGCTGAAAAAAGGCGTTTCTGTAAAAGAGTCGGGGGACGCAGGATCTGACGGCAACGGCAACGGTTCGCTGATGCGGATACTGCCTCTTGCCTTCTGCTTTGCTGACGCGGAACCCGGGGCCCTCTTTTCTCATGTCCACCAGGTTTCCGCTATTACCCATGCCAACCCGGTATCGCAGATGGCTTGCGGCATCTACATGGTGTTCGCCATCAATTTGCTAAAAGGGCATTCGCTCCAGAAATCTTTGGCTCAGACAAAAGATATCTGCCTCGAGTACTATGGCCGGGAACCTTACAGGCAGGAGCTGCCGCGCTTTTCCAGGGTTTTGACGGGACGGATCGACTTCCTGCCGGAGGAAAAAATCAACAGCGGCGGCTACGTGTTGGATACCCTGGAGGCGGCTCTGTGGTGCTTGCTACGGAGCAGCTCCTACCGTGAAACAGTTCTAAGGGCGGTCAACCTGGGTGGTGATACCGATACCACCGCCGCTGTTGCCGGCGGACTGGCCGGGCTTTATTACGGTTTTGAAGCCATTCCAGGGGAGTGGATAGATACCCTGGCCCGGAAAGATGAAATATGTTTTCTGGCTGATAGGTTTATACACAGCCTTATAAAGAAAGAAGGAGAAAATGAGCATGCATCCCTGTAATCATTACAAATCGAGGTGAAGGAAGCACTGACATGTCCGGAAGTTGCATATGGTGAAAGGCCTGTACTAGAAAAGGATGAGTATCCGGATGTGCATAGTAAAAAGGCACGAGGTGATTCCAGTGATGAATGATACCGAGATTAAGAAAATTATAGCTGAGTATTCTTATTTACCGGAAACGTATTGGGGGATGGTGAGGTGTATGTGCCCAGGTAATGTTACCAGGTCTGAGCTTATTGAAGGAATTAGGGAGATTACATTTCACAGGAGGGCATCTACGTATTGTGATGATGATACTTATTGGTTAGCTCAAAGCCCTTTTGATAAAAGATGGTATCTTTTTGTTTCTGGAATGGGCAGTCCGATGCCGAGCAAGGTAAGTTCAATAGAAAGCGAGCGTCCAAGATGGTTTGACGAGGAGTAGGCGATTTAGAAAGGGGGGGATCAAAATTGACCAAAGGTAATTATACCTCTCGTAGCGGTGGCTTGTCTGGTTGCGCCTAATCATATAAATATACAAAAAAATCCTTTACTTTCTTCCAGAATTTTTTCAGGGCAAATACTTCATTATA
>SKTJ01000156.1 GCA_007122565.1 Syntrophomonadaceae bacterium
GCCAGTAGTACCCCTTTAAGTGGCCAGATTCCCATGGATTTAATCATGGCCGGATTGCGCAGAAAATCCAGTGCTTCCTGCAATTCCCGTTTGGCAGATTCCTGCCCCCCGATATCTTCAAAACAGATGTCACCTTTCTTGCGACTGGATCCACCTCTAGTGGAGCCGAACTGTTTAAATCCGCCCTTCATATCCATCATCCTGAATATTAAAAACATCAAGGCACCGAGAAATAATACAGGGTAGATATTCAGTCCCAGCAGGATTAAACCGCCAATAATACCCAGACCGCTTCCAATTCCAATTTCCTTAATCATATGCAGCCTCCCATACAGATCTCTTAAGTGAGAAATTCCGGCGAGCCGGAAATATTTATAGTCCGCTGTTTGACTTATCCGAAGCAAATGTCCTGTAATAAATGGGAATAACCTCGTACAGATAATAATCACCTGCATCTAATTGAAGGTAGATTGCCTGCTGATCCACCCTAAGCGAGTAAGAATTCAATTCCGCTTCTTCCTCCAACAGGAGATTGATTTCTTTGCTCATCTCCGTGTAATTACCCTGCCTTTCCCCTTCCATGAGGGCAAATTCAATTCTGCTGTAGAGAGAATTCAAATATGGATTTCTCCGATCCACAATAGTTAACCGATCCAAATCTTCGTTTCGTGTCTTTAAAACGCTTTGAATTTCTCGGTATACCTCAGCAAACTGGGAAACATGTCCCAGGGAAACAGAGATTTCATTTGACCTGCCATTTTCCATATTAACATCTTCCACTGCCTCCAGAGCCAGTAGTTGTTCCCGCAGGGGTTCCACAACCAAGTGTTGTTGGCGCCAATAGTTAGCAGCGTATATGATAGAAAATGTGAGCACAAAGGTAATCACTACAACAGGCCATTTCAGAGATAAATTCAATAATATCAGCCCCAAACCATAATTTGGTTTACATAATCAGTTTACATAAACATTATAACAGACAAGCCCCAATGTAACAACACAAAAAACCCTTCGTTTAAACTAAACAAAGGGTCCTCTTTCCTTTACCTGTATACTGTAAGCATTAATCCTTTTCTGTGTGTTCTGTGATATTCCTTTAATCTTTAATCTTTTTATCTTTCTCTTCCCCTGTGTATTTTGTAGCTGCGGTCGCCAGCAAGTTGTAGGTACCAATCCCTGTAATAGTCACCATTTTGAACATGCCCCTTTCATATTTGCCACTTCCGCTGACAATAACCTTTCCATCAACTTCCGGCGCCTGAGATGGGAGTCTTGCAGTAACTTTCCGTCCCGTACTATTCACAGTATCAACTAATACCGTACACCTTTTTCCCAATAGCCTGCGATTAAAACCCCGGGAGATGAGGGCTTGCTGCTCCATCACCAATCTATGCCTTTCCTGGGCTAATTCCGGGGGAACCTGCTTTGTTTCCGTGAATGCACGGGTACCTCGTTCTGCTGAAAACACAAATGCTCCGAGACGTTCAAAAGGATAATTACGCAGGAAAAGGAGCAGTTCATCAAATTCTTCTTTCCCTTCCGTGGGATATCCTACCATAACTGTTGTACGCAGGGTTACCCCGGGAATTATACTTCTGATTTTTTCGTAAAGAGCGGCAATTTGTTTTGTTGTAGTGCCACGACCCATATGGTGCATGATGGGATTACTCACATGCTGGAGGGGTATATCAATGTAATTACACACACGCTTTTCCGTAGCGATAATATCAAGCAGTTCTTCATCCATATGGACAGGGTGGGTATAAAGGATGCGAATCCATACCAATCCTTTAATCTTACAAAGCTGCTGCAGCAACTTTCCCAGCATTTTTTTACCATATAGATCCAAACCGTAAGCTGTAGTATCCTGGGCAACCAGATTAATTTCTCTGGCTCCCAACTCTTGCAGCACACGCGCTTCTGCCAAAATATCTTCCATTTTGCGACTGCGCAGGGAACCGCGTAAGGTTGGTATGAGACAATAAGAACATCGGTTATCACAGCCGTCGGCGATTTTAAGATATACACTGTGCGGTGAAGCTGTTAATAATCGCTGTTCTCCAGATTGTTGATTGTAAGGATAAGGTTCTTTCCGGTGAAAGGTGCGGTGTAAATATAGTGGTATGGAGCTATATTCTGCGGGAGGAAAAGTCTTGTCAACTCCCGGAAGAATATTTTTGATTTTGTTTTCATTATAATAGTTGGCCAGGCAACCTGTCATAATTATTTTAGGTGATTTGCCGTCAATTTTACCTTTATTGCGGACTATTTTGGCAAGCTCACTTATTGACTCACGGCGGGCTGATTTTAAGAAAGCACATGTATTGATAATCGCTAAATCAGCATCAGCAAGATTTGCTGTGGGTTTGTAACCTTCCCGGCAGAGATTGCCGCCGATTTTTTCTGTATCAACCAGATTTTTAGCACAACCAAGAGATACCATATAGAACTTCTTAGTGGACATATCTTTCAACCTACTCCGAATACGTTATTTAAATATTAGTATAAGGATTCCTCAAAATAACCTTATTTAATGCTTGAAATACATTTTATGTCCCTTATTCTGAATCCTGAGCAGCTAGAAGCTGCTCTCATTATTCCTTACGGATCGTAATATTAAAAGGATTTCTTATACCGGATAAGCTTATTTCCTGCCCATTTACCAAAATCGAAGCCATGGGAGGATTGCCAAAACGGATCGTTGTTTCCCGGCCGCCACTAATACGATGCTGACCACCATTACGGTATGTTTTCTGTTCAACAAAACTCCCATCCTGCTCAATGCTAATCCAACATTCCCCCGAAAATATTAACTCAATCTTCTTTTCTTCTACTTCTTTTATAATATAGGTGGCTTGCCCAACACCCTCTTCGAGAAGTATTAAGACAGGCTCATCCAGCGGCTCCACAGGCTGGAGCAAATCATTATCGTCATCATTTAATAACTCTTCACCATTATTTTCCATTTCATCTGGGAGAAATTCGCCGGGGTAAGAAACTTTTTCCCCGTTATTTAATCTCTGATCATGGCGATACCATATGCTGCCTCCTATCACAAATGCTAAGACAGCGATCCAGACCAGAACAACCATCGGGAAGGGTTTTTTAATTTTTCTATGAGGTAACTTTTTTCTTTCCCTCCCTGTCCCTACATGCTGGTCTTTTCTGTTTTCCGGTTTTTCGGGAGTGGTTAAATTGCTTTTTTCAGTAACACGGTCGTAAAGGGAAAATAGCTCCTGAGAATTTAATCCAATGGATTCAGCATAATTGCGCAGAGCTCCCTTGAAGTATACTTTCCCGGCAAATCGGGAAAAATCCCCTTCCTCCAAGTCGCGCAACAGTCTCTCCGGGATTTTCGTATCTCTACTGATTTGTTCCAGCGTTATTCCCCTTTCCTCACGGGCTTCACGCAATAATTCGCCAATTTCCTTCATGTTAGCACCCCCTAGCGCATACTTTATCCGGTTTCTTATTTGTGTTCATCTTTCTCTGCCAGAATAACTCCTGCCTGTTCCCTGGCTAGCAAAACCTGGCGCGGTTTGCTACCCTCGTATTTTCCGATAATACCCAGGCGTTCAAGATCATCCACAATGCGGGCCGCCCGCGTATAACCAATACGAAAGCGTCGTTGAATGAGCGATATGGAAGCATGTCCTGCCTGCATAATTAGTTCTACAACTTCCGGCAGCAATTCATCCCGTTCCGATACGGGAAGAACCTCAGTGTCTTCTCCGTTAAAAAAAGACTGCTGGTAGAGAGGACTGCCCTGCTGTTTAATAAATTCCACAACCTTAAATATATCCGTTTCGCTGACAAAAGCTCCCTGTACTCGCAATGGCTTATGCATACCCAGGGGATGGTAGAGCATGTCCCCCCGCCCCAGCAGTTTTTCCGCGCCTCCCATGTCCAGGATAGTACGGGAATCAGTATGGGAAGAGACGGCAAAAGCGATGCGTGAAGTTATATTAGCTTTTATTAAACCGGTAATTACATCCACAGAAGGCCGCTGTGTGGCGATGACCAAGTGAATTCCCGCCGCCCTGGACATCTGGGACAAGCGGACGATGTTATCTTCCACTTCGGTTGGAGCCACCATCATAAGATCGGATAGTTCATCAATCACAACCACGATATATGGGAGTTTAGTAATCTGTAACAATTCGTTATAACGGCCGATATCACGTACGCCCTGCCTGGCGAAAAGATCGTAACGCCGTTCCATCTCCCTGACCATACTGCGCAGTGCATTCGCAGATTTCTTAGCATCAGTTACAACCGGTGAGATGAGATGAGGAATGCCGTTGTAGACATTTAGTTCAACCATCTTTGGGTCGATCAGCAAAAACTTTACAAGCCAAGGCTCTACCTTTATAAGAATACTGCAGATCAGAGTATTGATACATACACTCTTTCCAGAGCCTGTTGAGCCCGCTATTAAAAGATGGGGCATTTTTAGTAAATCGGCAAATACAGGAGTACCGGCAATATCCTTACCCAGTCCGATAATTAACGGAGAAGGTGAATCTTTAAATGAACTGTCTTCCAGTACTTCCCTGATATAAACCAGCGATATTATTTTATTGGGAACTTCTATTCCCACCGCTGCCTTCCCGGGAATAGGAGCTTCAATACGCACGTGAGGAGCCGCCATATTGAGTGCCAAATCGTCACTGAGGCTGAGAATACGGCTCACTTTTACTCCGGATTCGGGCTGTATTTCGTAACGTGTAACTGCCGGTCCCGCCTGTATCTCCTTAATCTTTACCTTTACACCAAAGCTGGCGAAAGTTTTTTCAAGTGCACGGGCCCGTTCCTGTATTACCTTCTGCTGCTGGTAATCACGCAGCTTGAGCACACGAGTAAGCAACTTAAGGGGTGGCAGTTTATAATCGTCGGGAGGGCTGCTTACTTCAAAAACGCCGTTTATCATTTGGCCGTTTTCTTCCTCCCCAGCTGCCGTAAGACTATTATTGTCTGAAGGTGTCAAAAGAGGGCGTTGTCCGGGTATGCTCCTTTCGGTCTTAAGAGTCTCATCTTCCATCATGGAAGGCTCTTCTTCTGCAAGGGAAAAATCCTGTTTCACTTCAACAACGCCTTGTTCCTCCAGCGGTTGCCCCTCCAGCGATAAATTATCATCATATTGACGCACCGGATAATCGGGTTTGGCTTGTACATGTTCAGTTTCCGATGCATGTTCAGTACCCCCTGTTAATCCACCGGAAAAAGCATTACGCATTAAATTTACACCGGCATTGAACAGATAACGTCCTGGCCGTGCTGCTCCGGTAGCCATTTCCACAAGGGAACAATTGGTAAGGAGCAGCAATGCCACAACACCTAGTGCACTGATTACAATATAGCTCCCCAGATCTTTAAAAAAGAAAAATAAGACAACGGCAAATACAGCACCCAGCACTCCCCCGCCCTGCTGTTGCAACCCGAGGGTTAACATGGAACCGTACAGTTCACTGCCGGACATACCATGCAACTCTTGCATAGTCAACCGCAGATGCAAAGAAATCAACAATAGTATAAAGACAATTATAAGTCCAATCAGTCGATAAGGGAAATTATTTACCTTAAACGACAACGACCATAAGCGACCAAAAGCGATAAAAGTGAAAAAAAACGGTAAGGTAAGGGCGGCTTCACCACACAGGACACGAAGCACTCTGTTTAAATAAAAACCTGCCCAACCTGTCTGTTCTGTGAATTGTATTCCTGCAAAAATAAATATAGCTATGGCAAATAAAAGAACAGCATGAATCTGACTATTTATATTTACATTTCCATTTTCTTCTTTTTTGTTACTATTCTGCTTTTTCTTTACGGTCATGTGCTTTTCTACACCTCATATATATTATATTATCCGGGCATGCAAATTCTCATAATAGCTTGATCAAGAAATAATGCAGGCAATTGTAATGCCGCACCTGTTAATGTAATTCGCCGCCATTAATACTAATACCTTTTATAAGTAGAAATTTATGCAGGCATTAAACAATCAGATATAATATGGTTAATGCCCCAGCCAGCCAGCAATAATAAGCAAAATAATGAAACCTGCCGGTTGCCAGTAGCCTGATGAAAGTACGAATAGCCAGAACTCCGGAAGCAAAGGCGAAGCCAGCACCAATCAAGTATACAAGAATATCCTCCGGCCACCCTCCGGCACTCACCCATCCCGTCAATTCCAGAACAGTAGCCCCGGCAATGGCAGGCAAGGCCAGCAGAAAGGAAAAACGAACTGCCGTCTCCCTGTTCAAATCCCGAAGCAGCGCACCAAAGATTGTGGAACCGGAACGGGATATGCCGGGAATGATCGCCATACCCTGGAATAACCCAATAATAATGGCATCTTTCCAGCCCATCTCCCTTAAGGAACGATTGCCCTGATTTTCTCCCAGCCTGGCGATAAACCATACAATAAAACCGGTGATCAGCAGCATGTAACCAACAATGAGCGGTCGTTCAAAAATACCTTTAAAAAAAGAGCCAAGTGACAGGCCCATTAGTCCTGCCGGCACGGTGCCCACAACCAATAGTAAAAAAAGCTTTTGCTGTTGTGTACTCTTGATAATCCCACTGACCAGATTATATACATCCCGCCAAAAAACCCAAATGATCGATAGTAATGTGCCCGCATGTACAATTACTTCAAAAGTTACCCCCGGCATTTTAATTCCCAAAAATGTTTGCGCCAGGACTAAATGTCCCGAACTGCTAACTGGTAAAAACTCCGTTAACCCCTGTAAAATGCCAAGGAATACAGCCTCAACCAACCCCATCTTTCCCCTCCTCAATTTTAAAACGAGCTTTGTATATACACGGCTTAATTTCTTAAATATACACGATTATCCTTCTGAAATTTTCGTTATTCTTGTAATATTTAATTCCGAAAAGAGTTTGCATAAAGATCAACCAATGGTAATAATACTACAGCTCCCAAAAGATTGTAAAGAAGATGTCCATTGGCCACTTGCCTACCCGCTTCACCTGCAGTCAGCTCAACTGCGGAAATAAAATAAGGCCAAAGTGGTAAAACCAAAAGAATGGATAAAAAGTTAAAAAGAACATGGCCAAATGCAACCCGCTTTGCCGGCAATACGGTACCAATTGAGGCTAGCAGAGATGTGACACAGGTTCCCAGGTCTGCACCTAGTATGACGGCAAGAGCCTCGGGTAAGTTCAATAAATTTTCCCGGGCCAGCAGCACAACCATTCCTGCAGTTATACTGCTGCTCTGCAACATACCTGCCGCTATAACCCCGGTAAGGATTCCTTTCCATGGTGCTCCCCGGCTAAACAGATATATTTCCTGATAATATAATGTAGAAGTTAAAGGTTCAAGGGCGTAGACAAGCAATTCTATACCTGCCAGCACAAGCCCAAGGCTCAGCAATACATTACCGCCAAGTTTTTTCTTAACAAGCTTTTCCCCAATATATAGAATAACGCCTGTAGCAACAATAGGCAATAGCATACTACGCAGTTCCAAAGAAAAGAACTGGGAAGTCAGGGCAGTCCCTACGTTCGCGCCAATAATGATGCATAGTCCCTGCCGCAAACTGAAAATACCACCATTAATAAAA
>SKTJ01000300.1 GCA_007122565.1 Syntrophomonadaceae bacterium
AGCCGCCAACAGAGAGGCAGAGTCAGATTAGCTTTAATCTGGATACTGAAAAAACAAGAGTTTTAACATTTGGCTTTTCGGGATTTTCAATAAATGAAAATGGGGACTGTACAGTATCAACTTATGTGGGAGATCGTGATCTGGAAAGAACATGCTATCTTTTAGTGCTTGGGAAGGATTCCCTGAATATTCTCAGTAATGCTTATGATGATGTATTGGCTAGGTCAAGCGTAAATGCTAAAGAATTTATTATGCATAACCTCACCAACAATGAACATTTTTGGCTGGATGATAACAGGAATATAGAAAACTTTTATGCCATGTTTATTAAAGAAATTGACCGCAGTTTTGAAGAGTGGCAGCTTGTTTCTTCCGAAAGTATGGTTATGGAACAAATATTTAATCTTAACAATATTTCTGTGTTGCTATATGAGGTTGAATTTGAGGCTGACAGTATAAACGAGATGCGCTTAACATATCCCATGAGTGCTACTCTAGACAAAACAAAGACCATGGATTACGTAAACACCTTTGCTTATATTTTAAACCCGGCAAAGAAATTTTCAGGGTTTGGGGGAATTGATATACGCATCGAACTCAACTCTGAAAGCCCATATATAATTGAAAGCAGTATGCCCCTTAGGGAAGATAACAAAGGAATTTACACTACGTCATTAGATCGCCTGCCCGATCAGGATTTAGTATTTTCAACTTACCCCAAAAAAGAGGTCACCTTTATTGACAGCACAGCAGCGCAGATTTTACCACAGGGATATGGAGGCATGTTTGCAGGATTAGTGGCGGCAGGCTTATTTTTTAGTGCCATTTTGATGACAACCTATTTGGTTGTTAAAAGAAAGAGAAAAAGTAATTGATTCTTGGATAAAGACCCATCTACCACCTCTTAGCATAGCGGAGGTGGTAGATTTATATCCCTACTTCTTCAATGTTTTGATTGAACCCCATATATATAGAGCTGTGCTGAGGATAACCAAACTACCGCCAAAAACAGAAAGAAACTTGCCAAACGTTTCATTAAACAGTGGCTGTATGATGATACCTGCAGGAAATAATATTGCTCCGGTTAAAAAAACCATAGCTGTAGCAGCATTCAACTTTTCTTTCAATCTCATATTGTTAAGGTTACCTGCCACTGCTACTGCAATCAAGGCAAAAAGGGAAAGATGAGAGTGGCTGCTTCTAAACGCTCTTATAATAGCCTCAGAATCATCCCCTTGATCCTCTTGATCTTGTTGACCCTCTTGCTCCTGTGTTTCCCCATCTGCCTTTTCCACTCCCGCATAATCCATGACGTTCTGATTATCTTCTTCTTCATGGAGATTTTCCATAAAAAAAGCACCATATATGCCTCCATATATCATGCTGATTAAAAGCATCGTTAAGCCGCCCAGGAGAAGGATGTGATAGGCTGTAGAGGGCCTACTTGCTACGCCAGGATTATTTTTAGCTTTTTTATCTTCCGCAGAAGGATGTTTTTTTTTGTTCAGATGTAATAAACGTAAAAGAAACCTAAACATTTTTCACCCGGTTATCACCAGATATTGGATTATGCTGTGCATCTAAATTCGGTAGTACGTTTCCCTTTTTATCCATGAATATTTATGGGACAAAAAAAGAACCGTCATCCCATAAAATACCGGTGGCATAACAAAATAGGTAATTGTATGATTGGGTTAGCTGTAATTTTAAAAATGGGGTGTATTATGATGCAATATTTGAAGGTATGTGTGGCCGCCATAATAGTGTTTTTGCTTATTCCCTTTTCCGCAGCGGCGGATGGGCCCCTTGTGCACCGGGTGGAACGGGGTGAGAGCCTGTTCAGTGTGGCGCAAAAGTACAAAATATCCATGGCGGAACTGCTGGACACGAACGCTTATATACGTTTCCCGGAGCGTATTTACCCGGGCCAGGTTCTGATCATACCCGGGATGCCGGAGCCTGAGGATGAATCCCCTTCCCTGCCCTTTGCTGCCCGTGAACCTCAGCCTGAGTGGCAACCTCAACCCGAATTGCAACCTCAACCCTCAATAACCCAGCTGTCACGTATATACAGCGATTATTTTTACCTGAGCGGTCCTACTGCCGCTGACAACAATAGAGTTGCCCTCACCTTTGATGATGGTCCGGACGGTGTTTACACACCCTTGGTGCTGGATGTGCTGCAAGAATATAATGTGCCTGCCACATTCTTTTTGATTGGTGAAAACGTGGAAAAGTATCCGGAAGTGGTGCAGCGCATCGTTGATGAAGGGCATATTTTGGGCAATCACTCCTGGTCCCATCCCCGTTTGAGTGAGACTGAGGCGAGTGAGCTGGCTGAAGAAATAAATAAGACCGAGGATATAATGGAGGCTATAACGGGGCTGCGGACCATGTTGATGCGGCCGCCTTATGGGGCTGTGAACCAGGATGCCCTGGAACAGCTAATCGAACTGAACTATTTTGTCATAAACTGGTCGGTGGATTCGGTGGATTGGCGGGACCAGGCCGTGGATCCCATATTAATCAATACCCTGCCTGATGTTCGTGATGGGGCGATCATACTTTTCCATTCCTCAAGGGGATCAGGCGAAAATCCGACAGCTACGGCAGTTGCATTACCCGAATTAATCGAGACGCTGCGCATGCAGAATTATACTTTTGTTACCGTGGATGAGTTGTTGAATATACCCCCGTACCGCTAATCTTATGTTTGCAGCAGGGTTGTCAATTTTGCTTGATCCGGTGTAATAAAGAGGGTACGGTAGTTTGTGTAGGTGACCATGCCCGGCCCTGCACCGGGGATGCGGCGCACGTTTTTAACCGTCGTGTAATCAACTGGTACGTTGGCGGAGTGGGCACCCCGGCTGTGGCTTGCGGCCAGCATCGCTGCCGCCTCAATCGCCTCCGGTAAGGGTTGTGTCCCTTTCAGGATCACGTGGGCCCCGGGAATATCTTTAACGTGAAACCAAAGATCGGTGGCGGCGGCCTGGCGCAAGAGCAGGTCGTTTTGCCGGTTGTTCCGACCCACCAGTATTTCCTCTCCCCCCGGGGCTTTATATTTATGGGGCTTAAACGGAGGATTTTTTGCCGTTGCCGGTGCCTTGGGCCTGCCGGGAAGATAACCTGCATCCTCCAGTTCGGACCTGATTTCCTTTAGTCCCTGCCAATCACTTCTTTCTGTGTTGTAGAGGACGCTTTCCAGGTAGGCTATTTCCTGGCGTGTGGCGTTAAGGCGGGCCGTAATTTTCTTTAGTGTATTACCCGCTTTGCGGTATTTTTTGAAATAGCGCTGTGCGTTTTCTGAGGCAGAGAGACGGGGATCGAGGGTGATCTTTACCGGTTCCGCCGCCTCGCTGAAAAGGTTCTGCAGGAAGACCGTATCTGCCTTTGGCGGTACGGCATGCAAGTTCATATTAAGCAGTTCACCGCATAGACGGTAGTGATCCCCTTTCCCCCCCCTTTCCAGCTCTGCAAGCTGATTTTTTTCTCTTTTACGCGCCTTTCCCATGAACTGTCCCACTTGCCGCGTAATCAGCTGTTGCAGGTTGTCTTTTTCCTCACTATTCTGCATGTAAAGAAAAAAATCGTCCAGGAGTTCGCTCATTGACTGAAAAGGGCGCAAGATGACGTCTGTGTTTTGCTGTGGCACGAAAGGGGTAAAATCAAGTGGTTTTCCTTCTTTATCACAGATCATGGTCGGTTCCCATTTTTGATCTGTGTTAAGTTGCAGCAGCTCCTGCATTTTTTCAAAGAGTAGCGGTGCCCCATCTTCCGATACCGTATGGATCCCCGCCCGAGCCACAATTTCCCGGGCCATAAAGGGACTGAAACCCCGCAGTTTGTCTAGGAGAAATTCTGCCGCCGGACGGCCTTGCTCCCGCCCTGTCTCCATCTTGAAATAATTATAATTGAGGGCCAGGGGGTGGAGTTTATCCTGTGGCGGCGGAGGGACATATTGATGGTGGGGTAAAACGGTCCGGACACGGTTCATAAAAGGGGGCACCGCCTTGCTTGCTCCCATAATTATCTGCTTCCCTTCCGCATCGGGGTCATCCAGGAGAATCATATTGCTGCGCCGTTCCATAATTTCTGCAACCAGAGTCTTCTGTCCTACCCGTCCCTCAGGGTTGAAGGCACGCAGGTGAATTTTCAGAACCCGCTCCAGCGGGGACTGTTCCAGGGAGGTGATTGAAGCTCCGATCAGATGCTTGCGCAGCAGCATACAAAAGGCCGGCGGCACATTGGGGTTGGCATAATGATGGGAAGTTAAATGAATGCGTGCCCTTGCAGGGTGGGCTGACAGGAGCAGCGTATAGCTTTTAAATTCACCACGGAAATGGATGAGCAGTTCGTTTGAGTTGATTTGATAAATTTTGGTTATGCGCGCCCGGGTAGCGATCAATTTATCTTCTATTTCCGCGGCAACACAATGTAATACGAAGGCATCAAAAGGCATATTTATCTCCCCGGTGGTTTCATAATAAGTCAGTTCAACATTCTTCCCGTATAACCTTACAGATATCATCAGTATAGCGGCTGTGGAAGAAAAATGCAATGAAACAAGCAAGTGGTTTCTCTGCAGAGTTGTTCTTTTTTATCCCCCCGTGGGAATAAAAATAAGAATACTCTTGTCCCTCTTTTTGGGATGGACCTGCAGGTGAAAATGTGAAAAAATCATTATTATGGTCGGTGACTTCCAAAGAGGATATCCAACGTCACTTTAAAGTGAATCCCCAAAATGGTTTAAGCGAAGGGGAAGTGAAACGGCGGCGTGCCCGCTATGGTGAAAACAGCATCCGGGAGAAGAAAAGGAAGGGACCTGCAGCTATCATGCTGGACCAGTTCAAAGATTTCATGGTCCTGGTTTTGCTTGGTGCCACCCTAATTTCCGGTCTGCTGGAGGAGTATGGTGATGCGCTGACAATTATTGCAATTGTCATATTAAACGCCCTCCTGGGTTTTATCCAGGAATACAGATCGGAGCGCTCCTTTGCCGCCCTCAAAAAGCTGTCTGCACCCCGGGGGAAGGTGATGCGAGGTGGGATGCTGCGTGAGATTCCTGCGGCTGAGGTTGTTCCGGGCGATATTATTGCCTTCGAGGCGGGGGATCGGATCTGCGCCGATGTACGCCTCTTGCACGCAGTTAACCTGCAGGTGGATGAATCGCCTCTTACGGGAGAATCACATACGGTGGAAAAAGAAGCTGCGCCCCTCCGCGCGGCCCCGTCTTCACCGGGCGATGCGCTGAATATGGTCTTCAGTGGGACGATGGCTACCGCCGGAAATGGCAGGGGTGTTGCAGTTGCAACCGGTATGGAGACGGAAATGGGACGCATCGCCACCCTCATACAGGATGTGGAGGTGCACAGCACACCGCTGCAAAGGCGCCTGGCCAGACTGGGAAAAATCCTGGTGGTTAGCTGTCTGGTGCTCTGTTTTATCGTGGTTTTCCTGGGTTTATGGCGCGGCGAACCTCTCTATACCATGCTCATGGCCGGGATTTCCCTGGCGGTGGCGGCCATTCCGGAGGGTCTGCCAGCTATTGTAACGGTGGCCCTGGCCCTGGGAGTACAGCGCATGATGAAGCGCAAAGCGATTGTGCGCCGCCTTCCCGCAGTGGAATCCCTCGGATGTGCCACCTTTATCTGCTCTGATAAAACGGGAACGATCACTCAGAATAAGATGACGGTGAAGAAAGTTGCAGCCGGGGGAGTGAGCTATGATGTGAGTGGCGATGGATACGAGCCTTTTGGGGGTTTTTTCCGCCAGCGGTCTCAGGTTAATCCTCTTAAAGATCCGGATCTTTCCCGCGTCTTACATATTGCGGCACTGTGCAATAATGCTTCTTTTGCCTATGATTCAGCCAAAGGAAAAAAGACAGGACCGGAGATCGGAGGCAATCCCACGGAGGCTGCATTGCTTGTCTGCGCGGCCAAAGCCGGGCTCTGGCGCCGCAAGCTGGAGCGGGATTACCAGCGCATCGAGGAGTTTCCTTTCAGTGCGGATAAGAAATATATGTCCGTGATTTGCCGT
Organism: Syntrophomonadaceae bacterium; assembly: GCA_007122565.1. Lineage (GTDB taxonomy): Bacteria > Bacillota > Dethiobacteria > DTU022 > UBA8154 > UBA8154. The sequence goes on from SKTJ01000300.1 coordinate 6,037, forward strand.
CACGGCAGGACGATCCAGCTCCTGGTCAAGGGGGCGCCGGAGCGGGTGCTGGCTGCTTGTACTGCTGTCATGGAGGGTGGAAAAGTTATCAGGCTTGATGATGGACGGCGTCGTCAAATTCTAAGCCAGATCGAAAGAATGGCCGCCGATGCACTGCGCACCATCGCGGTGGCCGAACGCACACTGAGCAACTATCATTCCGGTATGAAACGGGAGGACGTGGAGAAAGAGCTGGTATTCTGCGGTTTTTACGGTCTTATGGATCCGCCCCGCCCCCGTATTCACGAGGCGATCCGCAGATGCCGCAAAGCGGGTATTCGCATTGTCATGATTACGGGGGATCATCGCAACACTGCCCTGGCCATTGCCCGTCAACTTAACATTCTGCAACCCGGAGGCAAGGCCTTAACCGGGGGCGAACTGGACGAAATGAGTGAAGCAGAACTTTCCCATTGTATTGAGAATGTGCAGGTCTATGCCCGGGTAAACCCTGAACACAAGTTACGTATTGTCCGTTGTCTTAAAAATAAGGGTCATATTGTAGCTATGACCGGTGATGGTGTAAATGATGCCCCTGCAGTCAAGGAAGCTGATATCGGTATAGCCATGGGCCTCACTGGAACAGATGTGACGAAGGAAGCCGCTTCACTTGTCCTTTCCGACGACAATTTCAACACTATCGTGGCAGCGGTGGAGGAAGGGCGCAGCATTTACGATAATATCCGCAAATTTATCCGTTTCCTGTTAGGCTGTAATTTTGGGGAAATACTGGTGATGCTTTTGGCCATGCTGGCGGGCCTGCCTCTGCCCCTGCGGCCCATCCAGATCCTCTGGGTAAACTTGGTTACCGACGGTTTGCCGGCCATGGCCCTGGGCGTTGACCCCACTGGTGATGATACGATGCTTCGTCCACCCCGTTCCCCCTCAGAGGGGGTATTTGCCAGGGGGCTGTGGGTTAAAATACTATCCCGCGGGTTTTTAATCGGTATTACCACCCTTTTGGTTTTTGCCTATTCCCTAAGTAACTATGAAAGCTTGATTTATGCCCAGACCATGGCTTTATCCACGCTGGTGGCAACTCAGCTTATCCATGTTTTCGAGTGCCGTTCAGAATATCTGCCCTTCTGGGAGATTAATTTGAAACAAAATGTTTTCCTGGTGCTGGCTGTTCTTGTTTCCTCCATATTGATGTTGGTTATTATTTACCATCCAGCTTTGCAGCAAGTTTTCCAAACCGTTCCCCTTTACGGGAAAGACTGGGCCCTTGTGCTGGCCGCCTCATTTTTCCCATATGTTGCCCGCTATCTGTTCGCTTCCCTGGAGAGCGTTTTCCGGCAGGGAAGAGCAACAGCGTAAGAAAACGTATAAACATTTGTAATTACTCCAGCATGTGCAACGTTTATAGTAAAATTATGGTTTTCTTATTCTGAATCCTGAATTCCGACTACAGCCTCCTGAGCAGTTACAAATATCTGTATTTAAGTAAGTAATCCTCTTTTTCCCTTGATTATCCCTTTTTTTATGTTACAATATGGGAAGGTAAACAACGGGGAATAATAATGGTAAAAAATAAGGGTGGTGGCCTGATGCGCAGCATGACCGGATATGGACGGGGAGAAATGAGAAATGACGGTTATCATTTTACGGCGGAAATCCGTTCAATCAACCACCGTCATCTCGAACCGGTAATCCGCTTGCCGCGAAACCTCATGGCCCAGGAAGATCCGATCCGCAAAAAAGTGCAGGAGAGAGTATACAGGGGTCGGGTGGAGATCTTTATCAATCAGGAGACCAGTGGACATAAACGTAAACAAGTGGTTGTGGATGAGGAGATGGCTGCCGCATACTACCGGGCACTGGAACACCTGCAGGAGAATTTTTTTTCCGGGCAATCAGGGCTCACTGCGGAAAGATTGGCCGCATTCCCCGATGTGCTGATTATGGAAAAAGATGAACCGGAGCAGGAACAAATCACACCCCTTGTCCTGGGGGCCCTGGGTGATGCTCTTGATGAGCTGCTGCGGCAACGTGAAGCTGAGGGGAACAGGCTTGCCGCCGATATTTCCCGCCGGTTGCAGGAACTGGGGGGGATCTGTGCCGCACTGCAGGAGAAAAGTCCACTCGTTCCGGAGCGATACCGGGAAAAACTGGCCGCCCGCCTGGACGAACTGCACGATGGCCGGGAATATGACAAACAGCGTTTTTTTACGGAGGTGGCCCTTTTTGCTGAACGGGCTAATATTGACGAAGAGATTGTGCGTCTGGAGAGTCATTTAGAAGCTTTCCGCGGGGCAATGCAGGGAGAAGAGGCTATCGGTCGGAAACTTGACTTTTTACTGCAGGAAATGAACCGGGAAGTGAACACCATTGCAGCCAAAGGCAACGACATGGAGCTTTCCCGCCTCACAATCGCAGCAAAAAGCGAAATTGAAAAAATCCGCGAACAGGTGCAGAATATAGAGTAAAAGTTGTTGTTTTTAAAATGAAGATTGCAGCTCAAAGGAGGTGTATGCTCAGGGGAAAGATTCAGGAATCGCAAGTTTACAAAGGTAAAAGTTATAAGTCAGGCGTCAGGATTCAGCATGAGAGAAACATGCAAACATTTGGATACTGATCATATGGCAGAATAGCACTGAAATCTGAATACCTGAATAGTATCAGGGATATTATTATAACAGGAGGTGAATGCCTGATCCATCAGAATAAAAGAGGATCAGGTTCAAATGAACATTAAACTAATAAACATCGGCTTTGGTAACATAGTTTCGGCCAACCGCATTATTGTCATTGTCAGCCCGGAATCAGCTCCGATCAAACGTATTATCGGCGAAGCCCGGGATCGGGGTATGCTTGTTGATGCCACCTACGGCAGAAGGACCCGTGCCGTGATCATCACGGACAGCGGGCATGTTATTCTCTCCGCCGTGCAACCCGAAACGGTGAAGCATCGCCTGCAGAGTAAAGAACCGGCCGCTGAGGATACTTCTTCCAAGGAATAGATTTACCAAATGATGGAGGAAGGGTTGCTGATTATAATCTCCGGTCCCGCCGGTGTGGGGAAAGGCACTCTCTGCCAGGTTCTTTGCCGGGAGAACCCCAGGCTACATTATTCCGTTTCCCTCACAACCCGTTCCCCACGCCCGGGCGAGCAGGATGGGATCAATTATCATTTTGTCAATGAAGATGACTTTATGGCACAGCGAAATGGGGGGCAATTGCTGGAATGGGCTAATGTTCACGGCAATTATTACGGCACCCCGGCCCGCCTGGTGGAACAGTTGAGAAAAGAGGGGCGCGATGTGATCCTGGAGATCGACACACAGGGCGCGCGGCAGATACGCCGGAACACAAACGATGGTGTATTTGTTTTTTTATTGCCCCCCACCATGCAAGATCTGCTGAAACGTATTCACAAAAGAGGGGCTGATGCACCGGACGCTATAAAAAGAAGATACGCCAACGCCTTTCGGGAACTGGAAGAGCTTGAAAAATATAATTACCTGGTGGTAAACGAAGAAATCGAGGCTGCCGTACTAAATATCAATGCGATTATTACCGCCGAAAAGTGCCGTGTTAGCCGGCACCGTACTTTATTAAAACAGCTGCTTGAAGAAGGTGATATTGATGATCTATCCCTCCATCGATGATCTGTTAACAAAGGTGGATAGCCGTTACTCCCTCGTGATCCTTGCGGCAAAAAGGGCACGCCAACTGCGTGATAGCAGGAGCAATGCGGAAGAGGGGGCCAGCCTCAAGGAAGTTACCGCCGCCCTCGAAGAAATCTCCCAAAAATTTATTACCTATGAAAGAACAAAAGACGGGATCAAGTAGTGGATTAGCCTCCCGTGCTGCTATAACACATCCGTGGGGGCGGGCACATAAGACCCGCCCATACAGCTGCATTAGCGGACGGGTCATCTTTGGCCTTTCGATTTTGGACATTTAACTTTGGAATGTGTTTTAAGGACTGATGCGAACATGCGGGGAAAGAAAATTGTTTTAGGCATTTCAGGCGGCATCGCTGCGTATAAGAGCGCTGAACTGGCCAGGCTCCTCATAAAAGAGGGGGCTACTGTTCAGGTTGTGATGACGGCAGCGGCTGAGCGATTTGTGGCACCCCTTACTTTCAGCACCCTTACGGGACGGCCTGTTTACCGCTCCCTCTTTACCGAGCCGGTGCAGTCCTCCACCGTACATATCGACCTGGCCCGGGAGCCCGATCTGATCCTGGTAGCCCCGGCAACGGCCAACCTTATGGGGAAAGCAGCAACCGGTATCGCCGATGATCTCCTCTCCACCGTACTGCTGGCGGTCCGGTTGGATGAATGTCCGGTGATCTTCGCTCCGGCCATGAATACCGCCATGTTCCAAAACCCGGCTGTGCGGGATAACCTGGCACAGCTGCGCAAGCGGGGCTTTATTATTGCCGACCCTCTGTCCGGGGAACTGGCCTGTGGTGAGGTTGGGGAAGGACGCATGGCTGAACCGGAACAATTACTAACATTAATTAAACGCACCCTTGCTATCTCTGATGATTACGCTGGTGAATCAGTACTAGTCACAGCCGGACCGACCCGGGAATCACTCGATCCAGTGCGCTTTTTCAGCAACCATTCCAGCGGGCGGATGGGCTATGCCCTGGCACTGGCGGCGCGGAACAGGGGAGCAAAGGTGATTCTGGTTAGCGGTCCCACCGCCCTTAACCCGCCTGCCGGGATTGAGTTTTACCCGGTTACCACTGCCCGGGAAATGTACGACATAGTTCTGGAATCGTTCCCTGCAGTGGATGTGGTAATCAAGACAGCGGCGGTTGCCGATTTCCGCCCCGAATTGGCGGCGGAACAGAAGATTAAAAAAAAGGACGAGCTACAGCTCAGGCTTGTACGCAATCCCGATATTCTGGAAGAGCTCGGTGCGCGCAAGAATAAGCAGTTTCTCGTGGGATTTGCTGCGGAGACAACAGACCTGCTTAATTACGCCCGTGCAAAAATGGAACAAAAGAATCTGGATCTCATGGTGGCCAATGACGTTACACAGCCAGGGGCGGGCTTTAATACGGAGACAAATATCGTGCAACTCCTTTATCGTGGTGGCGGTGTAGAGGCTCTCCCCCTCATGTCCAAGGATGAACTCTCCCACCAAATCCTGGATCGTATAAAAGAAGCAAGAAGGAAGATAGGGGGTAGAGAATAGCAGGTAGCGGGTAGGGGGTAGCAGGTAGCAGGAACCCGTGCTGCCCACAGATTGAATTTTTTTCCTACCTGCTATCTAACTACCACCTATCTAACTGTTCTTTAAAGAATTAAGCTCAGTAACTGGGGAGTTACCAGCACTTCCAGGATTGCGGCCAAAACAAGGAGCTTCAATATAAGGGGAAAAACGGACCAGTACTCACGCCAGATGGTCACGAGACTTTCTCCTCTTTTTTTCCCGGGCAGAGGAAAAATAAGATGATACCCCACTTTGAGGCCGAACGCGGCGCTGATGAAAAAGGCAGGCAGTTCAAAGATACCGTGTGGCACGATACCCAGGAGAATAAATGGAAAAACAGGGATTCCCTCGCTTGCCAGGGCTGCCATTACACCGCCAAGGAGTGCCCCGTTGGAGAAGAGCCCCAGTAACGTGGGAATGCCCATGATCACTCCTAGCAACATCACCGTGAGGGAAGCAACGAGATTGTTGATTAGGAGATAAATAATTCCACGCAGGGGGGAACCGCCGAAGACAATCTCTGCTATTTCCTGCAGTGCTTTGTGCTGGCCTTCCGTCAGTTCCCCGAGGAAAAGTTGATCGTTACCAATGAAGAGAACTGCTGTAACAATGCCGATGCCAAAGAAGAGGGCGGCTATAATTGACCAACCGAGGTTTTCCTGAAGAATAGCACGTACTTTGGCGTTAATAAGCATCGTTCACCTCTTGACAGTTAAATGTTGAAGGTTGACAGTTGTGGTGAGCAGATCACCATGCCAGCCCTTGCGGCGCTGGCACCATCAGACAATGTAAATGGCCGGAATGTTCGGCTTTTCCCGGTTTTAGCTTTTCCTATCCAGCTGTCCAACTGTCCAACTTGTTTTAGCATTTTCGGGACATAACAATTGCATCTTTACTAATATAGCATATTTATCATTCATAGTCTAAAATTGAAAGAAAAAGTTCTCTTTTATTTAATTATTTGACTTTTCACGTTTGACTTTGGACATTAGACTGAACTGCGTTGAGGTGCCGCCGTTGAAAGAACTATTTGCCGGGGTTATCCTGGATATGATTAGCGATGCTGTGGACAAGTCCTACCAGTACCGGGTGCCGTCTCAACTCCATGGTATAGTACAAGTGGGCTGTCGTGTGCTTGTTCCTTTTCGCTCTCGTAAGCTGAACGCTTATGTAGTCTCCCTGGAACGGGAGAAAGTAGTGTCGGAGACGCGGGATATCCTGAAATTGGTAGATCCCCATCCTGTCCTAACACCGGAGCTGCTGGAATTAAGCGCGTGGCTGGCCGAGCGTTATTATAACCGTCATATCGAAACGTTGCGGCTCTGTCTCCCCCCGGCCGGCGAACGGGTGAAGGCGTGCTTCGAGGAATATGTTTTACCTCTGGTGGAGACGGAGTTGTTGCTTGAGCAAAGTGCGCTCCTGCGGAAAAGAGCATTGCGCCAGTCCCTCCTCCTTGAATGCCTGGCACATGCCGGTGAGGATGGCCTCGCCTGGAGCTGGCTTCGCCGCAAGTCGGGGGCAGCGAAGGATTCATTACATGCCCTCGTGGCAAAAGGCCTTGTTAAGGTAAGTGAAGTACAGCGGGAGCGTGCCCCCCTGCCGGTGCCGCCCCAGAACGGTGGGGAACTTCTTTTTACCCGTGAACAGGCCTTGGTCTGGCAGGAAATTGTTGCAGGCCTGCAAGGTAAAAGCTGTCCTTTCCTACTGCACGGGATTACGGGAAGCGGCAAAACGGAGTTATATTATCGTGCCGTTACCGCTGCATTGGATCAGGGCCGTACCGCCCTGATCATGGTACCGGAAATTGCCCTTACCCCCCAGATGATCGCCGGTTTCCGCGGCCGCTTTGCCGGTCAGTTCGCCCTCTTACACAGTAGTCTCTCCCCGGGGGAAAGATATGACCAGTGGTGGCGCGTCAAAAGGGGAGAGGCACGGGTGGTGCTTGGGGCCCGCTCCGCCGTTTTTGCACCCCTTGAAAATATTGGCCTGATTGTCCTCGATGAGGAACATGAACAAACATACAGGCAAGGTGACGGACCTCGCTATCATGCACGGGATGTGGCCCGCTGGCGCGCCGATCATCACGTTGCCCTCCTGGTTTTGGGCAGCGCCACGCCCTCCCTGGAAAAGTACAAAGAAGTAAAAGAGGGAAAAGTTAAACTGCTTGAATTGAAGGAGCGGGTAGGTGGACGCCCCCTGCCGTCAGTGCAGGTGGTTGATATGCGCGGTGAATTTCACCGCGGTAACCGGGGAATCTTCAGCCGTCCCCTGCTCAGGTCCATGGAGGAGACACTTTCCCGGGGAGAGCAAATGATGCTTTTTCTGAATAAGCGGGGCTTTTCCAGCTTTATGCTCTGCCGCAGTTGTGGACATGTGATGCAATGCCCCTCCTGTTCTGTCTCCCTCACCCACCACACCGATCCGGATCACCTGCAATGCCATTATTGTGGTTATCGTTCCCATCCCGGGAAGGCATGCCCGGCATGCAGCAGTACCTTTATGCGCGATTTCGGGTTGGGAACACAGCGGGTGGAGCAAGCGGTGCACAAGATTTTCCCCAAAACAGCGGTATTACGGATGGACAGCGATGCCATGTCTCGCAAAGATGCTCACCGTAAAGTATGGGACTCATTTAAGGAAGGACAGGCCTCTATCCTGATTGGGACCCAGATGATCGCCAAAGGCCTTGACTTCCCCAATGTAACCCTGGTGGGGGTTGTGGCTGCCGACATCACCCTTAACCTCCCCGATTTTCGTGCCGGGGAACGGACCTTTCAATTGCTCACACAGGTTGCAGGCCGTGCCGGCCGCGGTGATAAAAAGGGACATGTTATTATTCAGACCTATAATCCGGATCATTACAGTATTATTACCGCGTCTGCACACGATTTTCACACTTTTGTACAGCAAGAGTTGCAAAGGCGGGAACTGCTCCTTTTCCCACCCTTCGGACAATTACTCCTATTTACCTGCAGTGCCTTGGATGAAAATACGGCCAGGGAAGGAGCAGCTGCACTACGCGCCTCCCTTGAAGCACAAATCACCTTAACGGAAAAAGAGGAACTGATGGGTCCTACGGCAGCACCGCTACAAAAAGTAAGGGACTATTATCGCTTTCAACTCCTTTTCAAGGGGGAGCATCTGGAATGTAGGAATCAGGTGATCCGGGATGTTGTCTGGAAACTACGGGGAAAGCTGAAGAATACGCGCATCGCAGTGGATTTTAATCCACTGATGATGTTATAATAATACCACAATGTAAGTTATGCATGAGTGGTGCCATGGATGTCCCTGTAGCTTAGGGGAGTAGAGAAATAAGCAATATGTCGTTGTAGTGATCTAACGGGAGGGATGAATGTTGGCTTTACGTAATATTCGTAAAAGCGGGGACGGGGTGCTGAAAGGAAAAGCCACACCGGTAAGCCGCTTTAACGCCCAATTGACGACACTGCTTGATGATATGGCTGAAACAATGGATGCTGCCGAGGGTGCGGGGCTGGCTGCACCGCAAGTGGGGATTTCAAAACGGATCATCATCTTTCGCCATGAAGACAGTGTTGTAGAGTTAATCAATCCCGAGTTTATATTGAAGCAGGGTGAAAGTATTGATCTGGAAGGATGCCTCAGTTGCCCCGGAATTTACGGGGAGGTGGCCCGTCCCCAATTTGTACGTGTAAAGGGATGCGACCGTGAGGGCCGGCCCCTGGAACTGGAGGGGGAGGGCTTCCTGGCAAGGGTTTTAGAACATGAAATCGATCACCTGAACGGTGTCCTTTTTATTGATAAAGCGCTGCGTCTGCTAACCGCGGAAGAGCTACAAAAATTGCGGGAGGAGGGCTGAACATTTTGAATACCCGATCCCTTGTATTTCTTGGTTCTTCTTCTTTCGCCCTTCCTTCCCTGCGCCTGATGGTGGAAGGGGATATTTCCGTTTCTGCTGTGATTACCCGTCCCGATCGTCCCTCCGGCCGGGGTAAAAAACTCACTGCCACACCAGTGAAGGAAGCGGCAATCACCCATAATTTAACGGTCTATCAACCTGAAAACAAAAAGCAGTTGCTGGAGATTTTACAAGAGTTGCAGCCTCAGCTTTTAATCAATGTGGCCTACGGGATGATCCTGCCTGATGACGTACTGGCACTACCACCGCTGGAATGTCTCAATCTTCATCCTTCCCTGCTGCCGTCCTTTCGGGGAGCAGCACCGATCCAGCGGACCCTGATGGCGGGAGAATCTGTCACAGGGGTAACGGTTCTTTTTATGACGAAGCAGCTTGATGCGGGGGATATTGTGATGCAGGAGCAGGTTCCCATCGGACCGGAAGAAGACTTTGGCACACTGCACGATCGGCTGGCCGAACAGGGCGCCGCCCTCCTGTTAAGGGCGGTACAGCTCCAGTTCCAGGGCCAGGCTTCCCGTATTCCCCAGGATCACGGACAGGCCACCTTTGCGCCGCCCCTGACCCGTGCAGACGAGGAAATAAACTGGTCTGCCCCGGCAGAGAAAATATTTAACCTGGTGCGTGCTCTTGCCCCCTCCCCCGGTGCCTACACCCGTTTCCGCGGCACACGCCTCAAGGTTTGGCAAGCCCGGTTGCTCCAATCCCAGTTAGGGGATACAGGCCATTCCCCGGCTGCTCCTGGTACCCCCCCGGGAACGATCTGTCGTGTGGACGACACTTGCCTGGCGGTACAGTGTGGGGCAGGGGTACTCCTCCTGCACGAAATACAACCGGAAAGTAAACGCCGCATGGACGCCCGCAGTTTCGCCCAGGGTTACAGGCTGGAGGTTGGTGAAAAAATTGGATAACGAGTTTCAACCAGAGGCTAAAAAAAGAACATTTTTAGGGCTCCTATTGGCTGTCCTTTTACTCTTCACATTCCTGGCAGCCTACCTTTTGCTATTTGCCCGTGATCCCCTGGCCCCCATTTCACGTAATGTGATGCTGGTTATTACCGTGGCAATCCTTGTTTTTGCTGTGCTGTTTCTTTTTGTTTTGTTCATGGCCATCCTCTCCATCATGCAAAACCGCACCTTTCCGGGGCTTGGCTGGTTGACTGGGAAAACCCTTTATTTCCTCTATCCCCTGGTTGTACACAGTGGCCGCATGCTCCATATTGCCCAGGAAAGCATCCAACACTCTTTTATTGCTGTTAATAACCGCCTGGTTGTGAACCGATCCCTGCGCAGTGCAGCCAAAGAGGTACTACTCCTCCTTCCTCATTGCCTGCAGCACGACCTTTGTGATTACAAAATCACGCGGGATCCCCATAATTGTCGCCGCTGCGGTAAGTGCCAGGTACCGGAGATTTTAGATCTGGCCGGAGAGAAAGGGTTGGCAATGGAGATTGTGACGGGGGGCACCCTGGCCCGGCAGGCTGTGGAGAAACACCGGCCCCGCGCCATTATTGCCGTAGCCTGTGAACGGGATCTGAGCAGCGGTATTCTGGATAGTTTCCCCCTCCCTGTTTACGGCGTTGTTAATGAGCGTCCCGAGGGACCTTGTTTTAATACAAGGGTTAATATGTCTGTATTACAGGAAACTCTCGATTCCATTTTAAAAAAATAAGAAAGGAGTGGTCGTAGGATGATGAATTTATGGATTTTTGACAGCGGGTTTATCTTTCTTGTCCTGCCGGCAATGGCTTTTGCCCTCTATGCCCAGGCTAAAGTAAAAAGTACGTATAACCGTTATGCAAAGGTTGCTGCCCGCGGCCGCATCAGTGGTGCCCAGGTGGCCCGCGACCTGCTGGAACATGCGGGGGTGAGCAATGTGTCCGTCCGGCAGACGCCGGGTGAGCTTACTGATCACTATGACCCGCGCAGCCGGGAGGTCAAGCTTTCGCCGCAGATCTTTCAGGGGAACTCCCTTGCCGCCCTGGGGATTGCCGCCCACGAGGTGGGCCATGCCCTGCAGCATAACGATGGTTATGCTCCTTTGGCAATCCGTAATTCCATCGTGCCCCTGGCCGGTTTTGGTTCCCGCGCCGCCTTTCCCCTCTTTTTCATTGGCTTCCTATTCAGCGCAGGTACGGGGGAATTTGGCATACTCCTGATGGATATTGGTATTGTCGTATTCTCCTTTGCTGTTTTATTCCAGATTGTAACCCTTCCCGTGGAGTTTAATGCCTCCAACAGGGCCATTGCTTCCCTTGGCGGTGGAGGATATCTGGAAGGGCGGGAGCTTGACGGAGCAAAAGCGGTGCTTAACGCGGCTGCCCTCACTTATGTGGCGGCGATGGCTGTATCCCTTGCTCATCTTTTCCGCATGATCCTGCTGCGGGGCAGGAATTAACCCCATGCTGATCGGAGGCGGGGTAAGATGAGCCGACGTCGTAGATTTGCACCAAAAAAGAAGCAGGCTGCAGTTGTGGAAAAGGTCGTACAGGAAGAAGAGAATCTAAATGCCCGCGACGGTGCCCTTGTCGTATTGCGTGAGGTAGAGCTGCAGGATGCTTATGTAAACCTCGCTCTGAACCGTGTGTTGGGTCGAACAACATTATCCCCGCAAGACAGGGCCCTCTTAACAGAGCTTTCATATGGGGTGCTGCAGCGTTTGAACACCCTGGACTGGATCCTTTCCCTTTACCTGGAGCGCCCCCTGCAGCAGTTGACACCCTGGATCCGCAATATCCTCCGCCTTGGGGCTTACCAGCTCTGTTATTTGCAGCGTGTTCCCGCAGCGGCTGCCGTGGATGAGGCAGTAAAACAGGCCCATCGTTACGGCCACCAGGGTGTTGCCGGCCTGGTCAATGCCGTGCTGCGTAAGGTTAGCAATAGAAAGGAAAAGTTGCCCTGGCCAGCGCAGCGGCGCAGTCCGGACCAGTATCTCTCCCTCCACTATTCCTATCCCCTGTGGATGGTTCAACGCTGGCTGGCGGAACTGGGCTTTAAAGAGACGGAAGCTCTCTGTGCCGCCGGGAATGATCCCGCTCCCCTTACCGTACGCACTAATATTTTGCGCCTTACCCGGCCTGAACTGAGACAAAAACTGGAGCAGGAGGGTGTGGCGACGGAAGAGCTGCAGTATGCCCCCGAAGGTTTGCGACTTAAGCTGAGTGGTCGATTGGAAGAATTGGAGAGTTTCCGCCACGGCCTTTTTCAGGTGCAGGGGGAAGCATCCATGCTGGTGGCACCCCTGCTCAATCCACGGCCCGGGGAGACGGTTCTGGATCTTTGCAGCGCCCCCGGCGGAAAAACTGTTCACATGGCTATGCTTATGGAAAACAAGGGCACGATTATTGCTGCGGACCTCCATCCGCACCGCCTCAAACTTGTTGAAGGAGCGGCACGCCGCCAGGGAGTGGAAATCATTTTTCCGGAAAAACTGGACGGGCGGGATATCCCGGCAGATAAACAGGGCTTTTTTCATCGCGTCCTCCTTGATGTTCCCTGTTCCGGCCTTGGTGTGTTAAGGCGCAAGGGAGACCTCAAATGGCGCCGTCAACCCGAAGATATTGAGGCCCTTGTGGGGTTGCAGGATCAGTTGCTGCGTGGCGCTTTTTCCGCCCTGCGCCCGGGCGGAGTTTTACTCTACAGTGCCTGTACTTTTGAACCGGAAGAAACAGTGGACGTAATAAAACGATTCCTGGGGGAAGAACCGGACGCATCTTTATCCCTGCTGGCACCTCTTTTACCTGAAGCCCTCAGGGCTGAAGAGAAAGAAGAGGGATTGCTACGGCTTTGGCCCCACCGGCATGCCCTCGACGGTTTTTTCATGGCCCGCATTCGGAAGAAAAGCTAAAGGACATCGAAAGTCAGATGTCCAAAGTCGAAAGTCAAGAGATCCAACTACCCAACTACCCAACCACCTACTGAATTACCCCTCATTGCTTTTCCCTTTTGTATTTGTTATACTAACTTGTACATTGCTGGGGGGAAGATAATGTTATCGTATGCTATCCGTTCCCACCGTGGGCGTATCCGCGAAACAAATGAAGATAGCTTTTTCATCCCTTCACAGGAAGGCCCACTTATCTTTGCCGTGGCCGATGGGATGGGTGGCCATGCCGGCGGAGAGGTGGCCAGTTCCCTTGCTGTCAGGGTGCTGGGTAAGAGGGTAGAAGAAATATCAGAAGATTTCCATCAGCTTGGGCAGGCTCAGGCTGAAGCTTTTCTGCGTACAACTATTCAACAGGCCAACACAGAGATTGTGCAGGCACAGGAGCAGCAAAGTGAACTTAAAGGAATGGGCACGACACTGACAGCAGCCTATATCCGTGGCAGGGACTTATTAGTCGCCCATGTGGGGGACAGCCAGGCACATACTTTCCGGAATGGCCGCATTATTCAGCTCACCGAAGATCATTCCCTGGTGATGGAATTGCTTAAAAACGGGGAGATCGATGCGGAAGAAGTGCATAACCATCCACAGCGCCATATGATCACTCGGTTCTTAGGAATTGCCGATCACCCTGTAGTTGTGGACTTTTATACGTCAACCATTGAATCCGGTGATTATTTATTGCTTTGTACCGATGGACTTACGACGATGCTTCGCCCCTCTGAGATTGGGGATGTTCTCTTCGAAAGGGAAGAAAGTGACCTGGAGATAATAGCTGATGCACTGCTCTCCCAGGCAAATGAGCGGGGCGGTTCAGACAATATTACATTTGCATTAATACATTTTATATTAGAATAAGGGTGAAACCTCAGTGATTGAAAGCGGCAGGCTCCTGGGGAACCGGTATAAAATTGTGGAAACAGTGGGCGAAGGCGGGATGGCCAGAGTCTATCGGGGTGTGGATGTGAAGCTGCACCGTCCCGTGGCCATTAAAGTCCTGTACGAGCAATTTGCTGCTGATCCGGAATTTTTACGGCGTTTTCAGCAGGAGGCAAAAGCGGCAGCAAAGCTTTCCCATTTCTCCATTGTCAATGTTTATGATGAGGGTGAAGAGGATAATATTCACTATATTGTCATGGAGTTTGTGGAAGGATATACATTAAAGGAAGTTATTCAGCGGGAAGGTCGGTTGCGCCAGGAGGAAGCAGCGCAGATCGTCTACCTAATCTGCGATGCTCTGGACACCGCCCACAGACAGAATGTGATTCATCGTGATATCAAACCTCAGAATATCATTATCAAACCGGACGGGCGGGTAAAGGTGGCAGATTTCGGTATTGCCCGGGCTGCCAGTGGAGCAACCATAACCCATGGCCGTTCCCTGCTTGGCTCTGTTCATTATTCCGCCCCGGAGCAGTCCAGAGGCAATAACGCAGATCAGCAGTCCGATATTTACTCCCTCGGTATTGTCTTTTATGAAATGTTAACCGGGAAAGTTCCCTTTTCCGGAGAAAGTCCTATTTCAGTTGCGCTCAAGCACATGCAAGAGGATATCGTTCCTGCAGGAAAATTGGTTCCTGATCTCTCTACGGGGCTGGAAATGATTCTGGCAAGGGCCGTGCATAAGGACCCCCGCTATAGATTTAACAGTACTGCCGAGTTCCGGGATGAATTGGGAGAATGGCTTAAAACTGATGATCAAAGCAATATGCAACAAATATCCCGCGGTGGCCAGTCACAGTATAATGGATTAAATCATGTATCTGAAGATATAGAAGAATATGAGCCTGATGATGAGCAAGAAAGGTGGAGATTCCCCACGCGCAAAGCAATTATTGCCGGTGTTGTGTTGCTGGCCGTATTTCTGATCCTGCTAGGTGCCTACCGTATTCTGCCCGGTATGCTTGCTCCACCACCCGAGGTTGCCGTACCGGAACTGGCCGGACTAAGCCTTCAGGAAGCAGAGCATAAGCTGGAAGAAGAGGGACTGGGTTTCCGTGTCAGCGGAGAGATCTACAGTGCCGATGTCCCTGTCAATCATATTGTCTCCCACGATCCAACGGCAGGGAGGATCGTCCGCCAGGAGAGAATTGTTGAGCTGGTAATCAGCGCAGGCCCTCAATTTGTGGAGATCCCCCCTCTGGTTGGCCGCACGGAGCGGGAAGCCCGTATGATCCTAAATGATCTGGGGCTGGAAATGGAGGTCAATTACGATTTCAGCGAAGACATTGCCTCCGGGTATATCGTGAGGCAGGACCCGGGAGAGGGCTTTCGTCTGACCCAGGGTGACACCATCCAGGTTGTTGTGAGCGAAGGCCAAAAACCCTTTACCCTGCGTAACTTTAAGGACTGGACCCTTAGTGATGTGCAGGAGTGGATGAATCTTTACGGACTTGTGCTGCATGAGGTGGATGAGGAGTTTTCCGACGAAATCAGGGAGGGTCGCATAATTTCCCAGTCTCCTCCTGCCGGTGAGACAATCCGGCCCGGTGATGCGGTGGATCTTGTTGTGAGCAAGGGGAGTGATCTCAGTTCCTATCCCGTTTACAATGTAAATATTCATCCCAATGTGTCCATAGGCAGGGTTATCAAGATTATCCTGGAAGACATGGAGGGGGAGAAGACTATCTTTGAGGGGATATACGAAGGTCAGGTTTTCAACATACAGGGAGTTGGCCGCGGCCGGGTAATCCTCCTCGAATATCGTGATAACGAGTATTATACTATTGATACGAAACAGTTTCCATAAGGGGGGGTATTGCTGGAGGGAACTCTGGTTAAGGCGAAAGGCGGCTTTTATTTTGTGATGCTTGAAGATGGTGCGGTTGTCCGTTGCCGTGCTCGCGGCCGTTTAAAGGAAGAGGGAGTGCCACTGGCGGTGGGCGATCGGGTTGAGATCAACCCACGCAGGGTGGGAGACGGGATCCTGGAAAAGGTTTTTCCACGCAAAAACAGCCTTCCCCGGCCTCCGATAGCCAACGTGGAGCAAGCCGTAGTGGTAGTATCGATGCGGGAACCGCCCCTTGACCTTCATCTACTGCACCGTTTTATTATTGCTGCCACTGCCGCCGGACTCGAATGCGTGCTCTGTTTTAATAAGATGGATATTGTTTTCTCCGAGACGGAAAAATCACAACTAGCGGAACTGAAGTCAGTATTCACCGCCTGTCACTATACTGTATTATACACCAGCTCGTTAACCGGTGAAGGGTTGGTACAGCTGCGGGAACAATTAAAAGGAAAGATCAGCGTCCTGGCCGGACCTTCCGGTGCGGGGAAATCCACATTGCTCAACACGTTGAAACCCAGTCTTGCCCTTAAATCAGGGGCCCTGAGTTCCAAACTGGGGAGGGGGCGTCACACCACCCGGCATGTGGAACTGGTGAGTTTGGATGAGAACACTCTTGTGGCTGACACTCCAGGTTTTCAGCGGCTGGACCTGGTGCGTATACCGGTGCGGGAGCTGGCTTCCTTTTTCCCGGACATATTGGCACAGGGGGAAGCCTGCCGATTTAAAAGTTGCCTGCACCATCATGAGCCCAATTGTGCCGTAAAAGATGCTGTGCTTTCAAAGCAGATCGCTCCCTGGCGCTATGAGCTATATATTGCCTTCCTGGAGGAAATCGGGCGACAGGAGAATATATATTGAAAGGATGAATCCCATGGCTCTGGTTGCACCCTCTATCCTCTCTGCCGACTTTGCTTCTCTGCTCGCTGATGTGCAGCGCATGGAGAGCGGGGGCGCAGATTGGCTCCATGTG
>SKTJ01000223.1 GCA_007122565.1 Syntrophomonadaceae bacterium
CCGGCAGAACAGGCAGAAATTAAACTCGCCCGTTTACAGTTGTTCGTTCTCTGGCAGATGACCTTTCCCGGGGCACCCTGTGTCTATTACGGAGACGAGGCGGGGATGGAGGGGGGCACAGATCCTGAAAATCGTGGGGCTTTTCCCTGGGGGCAGGAGAACGAAGAGATTCGAAAAATCTTCCATACTCTGATTGCCCTGCGCAATCATTACGATGTGCTGCGCAGCGGGGCCTGGGAACCCCTTCATGCTGCGGGAGGCGCTTATGCTTACCTGCGGGTTATTGAAGACGGGTTGGACCCGTTTGGACAGGAAATGCAAAATAACGTTGCAGTTGTTCTGCTCAACCGTGACCGGGAGCAGGAGGCCGTTTTTGATCTGGATCTAAGCCGCTGGGGCGGAGCATCGTTTGTGGACCCCCTGGAAAACTACCGGGAAATCCACCTAAAGGAAAACCATTTACAAATAACTGTGCCGCCCTTACAGGGACGCCTGTTGTTGCAGGATCGGTGGAGTGCCAACAAAGAGATGGAGCGCAGCTGTGGTATTCTGCTTCATCCCACGTCTTTGCCTTCTTCCGGAGGAATCGGTGACCTGGGAGCGGAGGCGTATCATTTTGTGGATTTCCTCGCAGAAAGTGCTCAGGCTTACTGGCAGGTCCTACCTTTAAACCCTCCGGCCGCAGGCAACTCTCCCTACCAGTGTTTTTCCGCCTTTGCCGGGGATCCGCTGCTCATAGACTTGCGGAAACTTGTAGAACAGGGGCTGCTGCGGCAGGCTGAACTGGAAAAGTTGCATCAGTTGCCCGCCGGGACTGTGGATTTTGCCGCCGTGAAGGGGCAAAAGGATAAGATGCTGCGCCGTGCCTTCTCCCGCTTTACAGAGGATGACGATGCATACCGGGATTTTTGTATGCGGCATCAAGGTTGGTTGGAAGAATTTGCCCTTTTCATGGCTTTAAAAAAGCATTTTGGCGGCCAGCCCTGGAACAAGTGGGAGCAGGGGGCTGCTTTTCGTCACGATCATGTGCTCGACCATTACGGCGAACTTTTGTCTGCAGAAATCAATTATTACAAATTTCAACAATTCATTTTCTTTAACCAGTGGCTGGAGCTTAAAGAATACGCCGGAGTGCGCAATATAAAAATAATCGGTGATATGCCTCTTTTTGTAGCCCATGACAGCAGCGATGTGTGGAGCAGGCCCCACCTTTTTGCCCTCGACGAGCAGGGCAGCCCACTGACCATGGCTGGTGTCCCCCCCGACTATTTTTGTGAAACAGGCCAGCTCTGGGGTAACCCCCTTTACCGGTGGGACGTAATGCAAAAAGAGGGTTACCACTGGTGGAAAGAGCGGTTGCGGGTACTGGCCGGGTTGGTTGATCTCATGCGCATCGATCATTTCCGCGGTTTGGAGGCGTACTGGGAGGTTCCCGCGGGAGAAAAGACGGCTGAGAAAGGAAAGTGGGTGAAGGGACCGGGAGAAGATCTGTTCAAAAGTTTGCGCGAAGAGCTGGGGGAATTGCCATTAATCGCTGAAGATCTTGGTCTCATAACACCGGAGGTGAAAGAGCTTAAACAGCGCATCGGTATCCCGGGGATGAAGGTCCTGCAATTCATGGTGGAACCAAATCTTGAAGCATCCCTGGAGTTGCCCCTTTATGAGCAGGATACGGTACTTTACACGGGGACTCATGACAACGACACCCTCCTCGGATGGTGCTGCAAAGGTGCAACTGAACAAGATCGCCATGAAGATTTATGCCGCCACTTAATCGAAATGGTACTGCACAGCGACGCTTACCTGGTGATTATTCCCTTACAGGATATACTTTTCCTGGACAGTAGCGCCCGCATGAATATACCCGGCACTGCGGAGGGTAATTGGCATTGGCGGCTCAAGGGAGATGAACTTACTAACGAGGTAGCCCGGGAATTACGGGAGTTAACGGAAAAATACAATCGCGATCTAACATCCGGCTCTTCATTAGAGTCAGGAGTCAAAAGAATGAAAAAAGATTTGTAACTGTTCAGGTGTATACCCCGGAGTGCAGGGTACCTGTTCGGAAACCGCAGTCTCAAGCAAAAGATCCTAAAGTGGCCTTTACCGGCCCGGTCACATGCTTTGGCTCGCTGGCGCTCAGACACGTAGCATGTGGAACCCCCCGGGACGGTAAAGGCTTTGACCGAGCCTGAACGGTTCCTCACAGGCAATCCTGCACTCCGGATGCAACTTGATGTTAATAAGCTCCTTGAGTGCTGAGTATTTACAAAGATTTTTAATCATCGTGCAAGGCTACGGGAAGCTGTTGAAACTGACTTATCTCTTTATGGAAAATGGGTGAACTTATTGCATTATTATATTGGTGTAGACCTTGGAGGGACGAAAATACGGGTGGCCCTGGCCCGGAGCGGCGGCGAGATAGTGGATGTGCGCTCTTTCCCCACCGAAGCGGAGCGTGGTACGGAGACAGTGCTGGCCAATCTACAGTCCGGAGTGGATGTATTACTGGCGGATGGGGGCTGCCCGTGGGATAAAGTGGCAGGCATGGGTGTTTGTGTGGCTGGTTTCTACGATTGTAAGGCTGAATTAATGATAAAATCTCCCAACCTCCCCGGATGGGAGTTTTTTCAGTTGAAACAAAAATTGGAAGATTTATTTGCCCTTCCCATAGTCATAGAGAATGACGCCAGCGCGGCGGCTTATGGAGAATTCTGCTTTGGGACCGGCCGGGGACAGGAAGACATGCTGCTGCTTACACTGGGAACGGGAATTGGGGGAGGCTTGGTTTTAGGAGGCAAGCTGTATCGTGGCAGTCGGGGATTTGGGGGGGAAATTGGTCATATCCCCATCCTGCCTGATGGTCCCCGTTGTGGTTGTGGCCGCCGCGGTTGTTTGGAAGCCCTCGCTTCAGGGACAGCTATTGCCCGGGAAGGACGCAATCTTCTTGCCGGCCACGGCACAACCTTATTGCGGGAGATGGTTGCTGTTTCCGGGGATTTGCGGGCAGAGCATGTTTTTGAGGCAGCCCGCCTGGGTGATGCAGCATCAAACGGGATCATTGATCGTGCGGCTTATTACCTGGGTCGGGCGCTGGCTATCGCTGTGGCTATTCTAAACCCGGGAATTGTTGTGCTTAGCGGCGGAATAGCCGCCAACGGGGAGCAGTTCTTTGATCCGGTGCGCCGGCATTTTCACGCAGCCGTGCTCCCCCTCCTCGCAACAGAAATGCTGATTGCCGGTGGCCGGCTCGGTGCCGATTCAGGGATTCGGGGCATCCTCCAACTGGTTGAGGAGCAACTGGAATAATAGTTTAGTTGACCGCGTTTTTCCAACTCTTTCCGCAAAACGTAAAAAGACAGTAACCTTTTTTTTGTTTAATCGTTATAATAATTGAACGGCACTAAGCAGCCGGGCTACTCTCCAGATCCAGTCAGGTGCGGGAAAAAGTGGTTACTTATCCGGGTGGCAGGAAAACCGACTGTCGGTGTAGAATTTTTATTCTTTGGGTAAAACGCCGGTATTTGGAGATTAAAGATGCCACCCGCCGCGAAGGCTGGGAAAAGGAGAGGTCCAGCGGTGTTGTTTAAGGATAAAGAGCAGGAAATGGTTGTGCGGGCACAGCAGGATCCGAACATGTTTGCGCCGCTGTACGACCAATATTTTCCTAAGATATACAGCTATGTTTACCATCGGGTACACAATACCCAACTCGCCGAGGATCTGGTGTCAGAGACTTTTTACAAAGCTCTGGCTAATATTGAGAAATTCAGGTGGCAGGAGCGTTCCTTTGCATGCTGGCTGTACACAATTGCCCGCAACCAGATTGTGGATAATTACCGCAAACAGAGTCCTCTTCTAATGGATGATGCTATGGTAAACGAGTTGGTAGCCCCGGAAAAGGAAGACCCGGTGGCAAAAGTTTTGCAAAATAGTGCGGCCGATGAACTCCTCGCCGCCATATATACACTCAGTCCCGATCAGCAGGATGCTCTGTTGCTCCGTTTTCGTGAAGGGCTGCGCTTGAAAGAGATTGCCAAGGTTTTGGGAAAAAATGAGGGAGCGGTTAAATCGTTGCTCTTTCGTGGACTGAAAAGTCTGAGGCGTAAACTGAACTGGAAGGAGGGAAGTAGTAATGAGTCATGACCACCGCTGGGAAGATTCCATGGATGAACTGTGTGCATCCCCGGAAGAAGCAGCCGGTTTAAAGGAAACAGCGTTACTGTTTAACCAGTTGCCCGAAACTCATTACTCCTCATCTTTCCAGGAGGAACTCAAACAAAAGCTCCTATCCCAGGCTGCAAAACAAGGTAAGGAACGGCAGCGTCAGCGGAGTTTTATTTCTGTATTGGAAAAGGTGCGGAGCCTGTCCTGGCGTCGCTCACGTTCGCTTGGTCTTGTGGCGGCGGCGGTGATGCTCATTTTCATTGCCGGGAGCATTTTAAATAATTCGACTATCGATCCAGTTAAACCTGAAGCGGGCGGGCCGAAAAATGGTGAAGCTCCCCTATTAAGTGAAGCTGGCGGTATCTTGCAGGAAGGCAGTGACACTTCGCCTGCAGACCCTCTTGTTGGTGATAAATCGGATCCGGTTACGGAAGAACCGTCGCCTGGTGGTGAAGTAGAAGGTGCCGGGGAGCAGGATTCTATTACTGCCACAGAAGAAGGCAGAACCTCTCCAGACAGTTCTTCACAACAGCAAAGTGAACCCACTATACCTGACGGGCAGCAGAATGGAGAAAGTGATGATGTGGCTCCTCTGCCTGATGAACCTGATTTTGAGGTGTATAAAAACCGTCGCACCTTTACTGTAGCTGGGAATATAGTGCTCAATTACGGCTCTGCAGCAGATGAATATCACCCTGTGGAGAATGTAAAGTATAACTGGGAACCAAATAAGATTGTCCTTGCCGCAGAGAATGGGTACAGTTTTGGTACAACGGAATGGGCCAGGCAACTTCTCACCGATGAAGGCTTTAGAGTCAGAGCCGGGGATACGGTCAAGGTAAATATGCAGGAGACGGTGCAGGGCCTGTATGCAGAAATATTTTATCAGGTGTCACCGGCTCTCGTATTGCATGTTCATCAGGATAAAGGCATCCTTGCTTATTATTATGAAGAAAAAAGTAACGTCGCCCCGCAGGGCTTTTACCCACTGCTTGCTCCGGCAAAGGCCCTTGAGCAGCAACTCCAATTGAAGAGTTCTGTTGAAGGTCAACAATTGCACTTCTCTTTCCGCGAAGTAAAATTTACCTATTATGACTTCCTGGTGGAAAAAGACGGCACCCAGGAAAAGATGCGCCTTCCGGCCTATAGTTTTACGGGCAGCGAAATGCATCAGGGTAAAGAGGCAATAAGCTTTTACGTGCCGGCGGGGAAGTAAGTATGAATAAGGAGTCAGGGACAGAATAAAGCGTAAACAAAAACCGCCCAGTTAAACTGAGGCGGTTTTTATTTTAGGCCAGAACATAGTTGACACGTGTCAACTCTACTTGGCTTTCGCCTATCCAACTATCCAACTAATTTTGCCCTACACTTCCAGGTTGCGCCAGAAATGTTGCGCCAGAATGTAGAGGGCAATGGAGAGCAGTAGCATGACCGGCAGAAAAATCCAGGGATAGGATGCGCCATGCAAGTAATCGGCGCCACCCATATAATAAAAAGGAGAAATGAAGTGTGTTTCATTAAATAATCCGAAACCGTAAAGGATAAAACAGCAAAAAGCAGAGATTGTTCCTGCTTTAACGGGGTCGGTAGTAAGCACAGAGAAGAGAACGGTAAGCTGAAAAACAAAAATGAGTCCCATAAGCGTTAGCATAATAACAGCCATAAAAGGTCCTGAGGCAATGTGGTAACCGAGTAGGCGGGAAGATAAAATTACTAAAAAAGCTGAGGCAATTAAAGTGCAACATAGCAGCAGCAATGCAGCCACCGTCTTGGTGCGAAATATTGTATCCCGTGAAAGGGGAGTATTAAACAGGAAAAGGATAGTTCCCCTCGCCCGCTCCAGGGAGAAGGAGCCCATGCCCATCACGATGGCAACCGCGGCCCCTAATTGAGGCAATAACCCTGCACTCCAGTGACTCCAGATATAATGGTTAAAAGAGACCGTAAGGACATGGCTCCCGTTTCCCGGGAAGAAAATCACGCTTGCTATGGCAAGCAGTCCAAGAACCAGTGTACATAGAAGATACTTGCTTCTGTTCTCCAGCAGTTCTTTGCTAAGTAGATGAGGATTGATCCGTTCTGTAACCATACAGGAGTTCCTCCTTTTCCTGATCCTTTAGAGTGCTGACAAAAATATCTTCCAGGCTTGTGTTAATAATTTCCAGACGAAAGTGGGGAATCTCACGGCACCGCTCATAGATTGCTTCAAAATTACCGATGACACTGAATTGGTAGTCGTTATTACGGCATACCAGGTTGGTAAGGCCTTCCATCTGCCAGAACGAAGGGGGTGGGGCCTGCTTAAAAACAACGCGGATTATACGACTTGCCGCTTTTAACTCGTTCAAGGTGCACTCTTTAAAAAGCCTGCCTCTATGCAAGAAGGCCACGCGATCAGCGATGCGTTCCACTTCGCTTAACTGGTGTGAAGCGATGATCACTGTTTTTCCTTTGGCGATGGTCTCTGTAAGGACGGTGTCGAAGAAACGCCGCCGGAAGAGGGGGTCCAAGCCGGCGAGGGGCTCATCCAGCAATAACAGCTCCGGTTCGGGAGCGAGGGCGATCATAAGGGCAAGCTGACTTTTCATACCAAAGGAAAGTTCTCCGATACGCCTGTTGTAAGGTATATTAAATTCATTGCGGTAACGGTCAAGCAGTGCATCGTTCCAACGGGGATAAAGGCCACGGCAGAACTGCACAAAATCCTGCACGTTCATGTAATTGTAGAGATGTAGCTCTTCTCCCATGTAGGTGGTTTTTTGCCGAATTTCCAGGCTTTTTTCGAAAATCTCCATCCCCAGGCATGCCCCCTGACCGGCGGTAGGGCGCAACAGCCCCGTGAGCAGCTTAAAAAAAGTGGTTTTACCCGAGCCGTTCGGTCCCAGTAATCCGAAGACCATTCCCCGCGGTACTTTTAAGTTAAGATCTTCCAGGGCTCTGGTGCCGTAATAGTGCTTGGAAAGCCCCGAGGTAACTACAGCGAACTGCTTATTTTCTTCATCCAATACGGGACAACCCCTTTTTACTCATAAAAAATTATTACACATTTTGATAAAATTCTTCTTTATTTCCAAAAATCCTGCAAGCAATTAAGAGGATTCCCCTGGTTTACTTCCCTCCTGCTTAGCACTGCAGCCTGAATTATGGTTTCGAACAGGTATCCTGAACCCCGGTGCAAATCATATCTGAGTAGATATAAGTAAACGGTAAAATAATTTATTTAAGATACTTGACATGGAATTACACTAAAGGTAATATATCCTGTCTTTGACAGCAAAAGAGGGCAAAAAGAGGCCGCAACCCATGTAAATATGGGGCTTTGCGGCCTTTACAGATTGTCACAAATATGTAGTGTAACGGCTTATTTTTTGCTCTCAG
>SKTJ01000285.1 GCA_007122565.1 Syntrophomonadaceae bacterium
ATGGATTGGTCAAAATCCCGGCAATGGCATAACGTGCCGCCAAATATATAACAAGCAGAGCCAGGCCCGTTATAAATAAGGGAATCAGGATAATGAAAAGAGCCGTATTCAGATTGTTAAAGGTCGATTCCCACTCTTTTTTAAATACATTGACGACCCGTCCATATGCCGGCGATTTACTCATATATAATATCCCCGTCCTGCTCCTGCAGCAGGGCCAGGTAAACCTGCTCCAAAGAGTGCTTTTTGGTATAAACACTGTTTATCCGTCCTCCTGCATTTACCACCGCTTCAATTAAAGCCGGCCGGTTCACTTGTGCATCAGTCATTTCAACTTCAATGAGGCGGCCTGCTGTTGAAATATCCTGCACAAAGGGGAGGCTTTTAATTGCCCCGGAGATCTCTTCACCTTCATTTTCAGTTTCAAGCTCAACAATAACCCAGGGATGAAAAAGGGAACGGTGCAGGTCCGCTGGTTTTTCTAAAGCTACCAGACGGGTCCGGAAAACGGCGATACGGTCACAGAGAAGTTCGGCTTCCTCCATATTGTTCGTACACAGCAAAATCGTTTTCCCCTTATCTTTTAATGCTTGGATCAGGTTTCGCACATCTGCCGTCGCTTCGGGACCCAGGCCCGCGGTGGGCTCATCCAGGAACAGAACATCCGGTTCGTGCAGCAGTGCCCGGGCCAGGGCCAGTCGCTGTTTCATCCCTGTGGAGAAACCACCAACCTTGTGATGCCTTCTATACCACAAGCCCATTGCTTTCAGGTATCGGGAAACCTGCTCTTGCGCATTCAAGTCAGGGTAAAAGCGTGCAAAAAACAATAGGTTGCGCTCCGCGCTTAATCCTTCATAAAACCCGGGCGATTCCGTCAAAAGACCGATTATTTCATGCAGGCGGTCAGCATCTTTATCAGGCCGCAGTCCGGCAACCACTGCACTGCCCTTGGTAGGGCGAATCATTCCTGAGAGCATGCGAACCGTGGTCGTTTTCCCGGACCCATTTGGGCCTAAAAACCCGACCGTTTCACCCAGTTGAATCTCAAGACTGAGGTCCTCTACAGCAATATGATCGCCAAACATTTTCGTAAGCTTCCTGGCTTCAATCGCTGCCGCCATTTTAATCATCCCTTTTCGAACGAAATATGCCTGGATATGCCAAAGCTTGTACATGTTGCTTGGTATTATTTAAATTATGATGCAGGATTTTCCTGCTTATTAACGAATTGATACAACATTTTGATTTAGGAAACGCCCCCTGTGCCATCGCTTGTAAAGGAGGCCTATGCTAATTTGGTAAACGAACGGGTCTGTTAATAGTTTCTGCTGCTATTTTGAATTCATGATGAAGTGCTCTTTGGTAGGGATTCCTCTCTATGGCATTGCGGCATAAAACGAGCTTAAGAAGTTCATTAGACGAAGCAACCAGAAAATCAAAACAGAAGAAATCAAGCAAGATGATGTTAAAAATAAGGCCAAAATCCTTAAAGCAATTCTTAATGAATTATAAGTAAAGGGCAAAAAAGTCTTTTGGATGTAATTGGGTTAATTGGCTCCTTAAGTAACACTCTGTTTAGAGCTTGCAAATATGTAGAAAATACGTTAAAAGGCCAATAAATTACTTTGGTCTTTTTATTTAGCATAAAAGTTGAAGGGTTGCAGATAATATTTTTGCAGGACTTAATACACTTAAGTAAAAAAGGAGGTGGCCTTTAATGAAAGCAAACAAAAGTATTGAATGTATTGTTGATGAGTGTAGATATCATGCAAGGGAAGAGTCTTATTGTAGCTTAGACCATATTAAGGTAATAAAGCATTTGGATAAGGCAACTACCCAAGAAGCGACTGACTGCGGAAGTTTCGAAGTCCAGGAATATTCCACGAGCTAAGCGCTAGGAGCGAAAAGCAATAGAGGAGATAAAAGGTAACTGTATAAAGCATTATAGCAACGGCTGCTCAACCTTTATAATTGAGCAGCCATTATTCTAGAGGCCTTAAACCAGCCCTCAATAATACCACGGACTCTGACATATTGTTTGTTATCTCCTTTCCTGTAAAATGGGACAAGGGACCTGTCCCCGTGTCCCATTTGGGCTGGAGACTAAACGAGTCTGTTCATGATATCAAAAAAACCGGGGAATGAACTTTGTACGGATTCGACGCCTCCGATAACCGATTCCCTTTCTGCAAAAAGAGCTGCCGTTGCCACGGCCATGGTAATGCGGTGGTCGGTGTGGCTTTCACAGCAAGCACTATTAAGTTTGGCCCTGCCTTTAATTACCAGTGTATCCGGCGGCAGTTCCTTCAATAATGCCCCCATCTTCCGTAATTCCAAGGTTAAGGATTTCAGACAGTCTAATTCTTTTGCCGGCAGTGCAGAGGTTTTAATTACCGTATCACCTTCCGCAAAAAGGGCTGCAACGATTAAGGCAGGCAGGTCATCCATGAGCTGCGGCATCATTTCCCCTTTTATTTCAATTCCTTTTAACTTCCTGCCGCTCTTTACGAGCAGATCGGCAACCGGCTCGCAGTTAAATTCCCGTTCATTTAAAATGCTGATCCGGGCTCCCATTCTTCCCAAAATATCAAGCATGCCGGTCCGGGAAGGGTTGATGCCCACATCTTCCATATACAGTTCGCCATGGGGTGCCAGTGTTGCCGCCACGCTTAAAAAGAGCGCTGCGGAAATGTCTCCGGGTATATGAAATCTTTCGCCCTTTAATTTGGCAGGGTTTTTCAATCTGATATGGGATCTCCCGGTCTGAATTTCGGCTCCCAGGTAATGCAGTGCCCTTTCCGTATGATCCCTGGTGTTATAAAGATCGGTGATCTCGGATACCCCGCGACTAAAAAGGGCTGCAGTGAGGAGTGCGGACTTTAACTGGGAACCGGCTTCAGGCATCCCGTAGCTGATAGGAAGGAGATCGTATCCCCTGATAGACAGGGGCAGAAGCTCGCTGTTATGCCTGCCGCTAATGGCCGCACCCATCTGCTTGAGTGGATCCGTTACTTTTTTCATGGAGCGTGTTCTCAGAGAACCGTCGCCTGTAAGCGTGGTGTGAAACGGCTGTCCTGCCAGCAGCCCCGTCAGCAGGAACGCTGTACTCTCCGAACCTCCGACATTTAGGACATTGTCCGGCTCTTTAAACCCCCGCAGGCCTTTACCTTTTACTTTTAATCTGTCGCCGTCACCTGCAAATTCAACACCCAGCTCCTTTAAGCAGTGCAATGTAGATAAAAGGTCCGGCGTTTTCGTTAAACCTTCAATCTCTATCGTGTTCTCTGCCAAGGACGAAAAAACCAAAGCCCTGTGCGCTATGTCCCTGTCTCCCGGTATCCTGGTCCGGCCCTCAATTTTCTCTGCAGGTTTAACCGTAATCTCCATTTTTTAATCATCCTTTCTATGGTTTCCTTTTTTGGGTGGAGCGGTCCTCAAACACCTTATCTCCTTTCAGTAAAATTACTTCAATCGTTGCTCTGTAAAAAAGAGCATTAAAAAAGCTTCCATCCTCTAGGGACGGAAGCTTTGGCTTCACGCGGTACCACCCTGGTTGGGCACACAGTGCCCCCCTCTTGTCAGGTACGGACCAGTATTCTCCGCCCGATACCCAACCATAAATAGATCTTTCTTAGCAGTGGTGTCAGGTACGGACTGAATCCCAGCCTTATACCCCCTTCCTTTTAACGGTGGAAGTGTCCGTCAAAGCCTACTTGCCATGTAATATTGGCTTTTGGTTTGCTTCTCAGGAGTGTATTTCAGCAATTTAGGGATGCCGGGTTACACCAACCCCCGGCTCTCTGAGATCCATCCATTGCCTACTTCTCTCCGTCATCGCTTTGCATCATTTTAACAAATATTAAAACCTATTAAACCACAGAGAATTTACCCTGTCAAGAATAACTATGATTTTTGCCATAATAATATTATTGACACGACAAATAAATTGTTTTGATCCCGATGCAGTAGTCGAAACGTGGATCTCTTTTAGGCAGGGTAAAAAAAAGTGACCGAATTCGGTCACTTTAAAAAAATATATTAATAAGAGGGGTCAACTCAAGTATAGCATAACAGGTTATTATTACAGTATTGTTACAGATACTTTAATTTTTTTTTTCGTAACAACTCAGCACTCTTGAAAATAGCACAAGGGGTTTTACCTGAGACTGCGGTTTCGAACAGGTATCCTGAACCCCTCTGCAAATTATACCAAAGTAGTAACATTTCTTCTAATACAAAGCAGCAGCCTCTGGTACTATAATAAGAATTTATTGAAGTGAGCGGGGGTCTAATGGTATAATTTTATTAGCATATTATTATACAAATAATGTATCTAAGGAGGAAACGCTAAATATGAGTATGTTTTGCTTCCAATGCCAGGAGACAGCCCAGGGAAAGGGTTGCACGAAGCAGGGAGTGTGTGGAAAGCCTGCACAGGTGGCAAATCTTCAGGATTTATTTATTTATGCGCTGAAGGGTGTTTCTGCGATCAGCCTCAAGGCTGAAGAAAAGGGGATAAAGCAGGACGAAGCTAACAGCTTTATTCTTACCGGATTGTTTTCCACTATTACTAATGTAAACTTTAAGGACGATTATTTTGTCAGTAAAATACAGAAAGCACTGGAACTGAGGGATAGGCTGAAAAATGAAGTGGATGAATCTGAATGGGCTTCAGCAGTAAGCTTGCAAGATGCACTTACGTGGACAAGCAGTTCAGTTACAGAGTTTGAGCAAAAAGCAAAAGACATAGGGGTTTTAGCAACGGAAAACGAAGATGTCCGGTCTTTACGGCAGCTCATTACGTACGGATTAAAGGGATTGGCAGCGTATGTAGAACATGCGTGTGTCCTTGGCTACAAGGATGATGCTATAAATTCTTTTATTAAAAAAGCTCTGGTAGCTACATTGGATGATAGCTTATCTGCTGATGAACTTACAGCCCTTGTCCTCGAAACAGGTAAAAATGGTGTTGCCGGTATGGCTTTATTGGACAAGGCCAATGCTACCACCTATGGTACCCCTGAGATTACCACGGTCCCTATTGGGGTGAAAGATAATCCCGGCATTTTGATCAGCGGACATGACCTGAAAGACCTGGAAGAGCTTTTAGAGCAGACGAAAGGAAGCGGGGTAGACGTTTATACCCATGGAGAAATGCTTCCTGCCCATTATTACCCTCCATTTAAAAAATACGATAATTTCGTCGGTAATTATGGAAACGCCTGGTGGCAGCAAAAAACAGAATTTGAATCGTTTAACGGTCCCATCTTATTAACCACAAACTGTCTAATTCCACCTAAAGAAACTTATATCGGCAGGCTTTACACAACAGGCCTGGTTGGCTATCCCGGGGTAAAACACATTCCGGACAGAGCACCGGGTAAAATGAAGGATTTTAGCGCAATTATTGCACAGGCAAAACAGTGCCCGCCGCCACAGGAAATTGAAAAAGGGGAAATAGTAGGCGGTTTTGCCCATGCTACAGTACTAAGCCTTGCCGAGAAGGTTGTGGATGCCGTAAAATCAGGCGCCATTAAGCGTTTTATTGTTATGGCAGGCTGTGACGGCCGCATGAAATCGAGGATATATTTTACTGAATTTGCTAAAGCGCTGCCCCAGGATACGGTTATCCTGACCGCAGGATGCGCTAAATACAGATATAATAAGCTGGATTTGGGAGACATAGGCGGTATACCCCGCGTCCTTGATGCCGGCCAGTGTAATGACTCTTACTCACTCGCAGTCATCGCACTTAAACTAAAAGAAGTATTCGAACTTAATGACATCAACGAACTTCCCATTTCCTACAATATCGGCTGGTATGAGCAGAAATCAGTAATTGTCCTGCTGGGACTGCTGTATTTAGGTATTAAAAACATTCATCTGGGACCGACTTTACCTGCGTTTTTATCACCAAATGTAGCTGATCTTCTTGTACAAAACTTTGGCATTGCAGGCATTACCACTGTTGAGGATGATTTAAAAGTAATGCTGTAATTATCTAGAGTAAGGCAAGTGTCTACGATAATACACCCTTCAGGGAACGGGTAGTCTGTCCGTTCCCTGAGTCAATCTATTGGTCAATTAAATAATACGGCGAGCTCCTGATAGCCCGCCGTATTATACCAATTAAGTATTTATTTGCTTATTCTGTTGTTATTACGGAGTTTGGCCGCCTGACATTTGGTTCTCCGCTTGCTGGATCATCCGCCTTACCATTTCACCACCAACGTATCCGTTTTGCCGGGAGGTCAACTCTCCAGGATCAGTGTTGTAGTTAACACCCAGTTCGTTGGCAATCTCATACTTGAAATTCTCCAGTGCTTGCTGTGCACCAGGAACCAATACTCTGTTACGACCAGTTTTCCTTTGGTTAGCAGGCATTTGTTGTTTTCACCTCCTTCTGGCTGGCGTAAGCTTATTATTCCTCCAAAAAAGGCTAATATACTGTGAATTATTTCATGAAATTTATATTATTGGTTGGTCAAAAAAAATATTCCGGTAAAGCTGTAATCTAACACCTTGCAATTTGCTAGGGCCGGTAATGGCCACTTTAGGATCTTATGCCTGCACTCCGGGGTATACACCTGAACAGTTACAATCTAAATAATAATACGCGAAAGAATAGATTAAATTAGCTAAGTATGCTGATAAAGGAAATAAAGACCCTTTTTAAAGAGCCTTTATTCCTTCACGGATGACTCCGCCTATGTTTGTGTTTGTATTGCCGGGGAGGAAAACACAGGCGGGTTTTTATTAGATCCCGGCGTGTATCCCGGCAACCGGTTGCGTCAGCTGTTCAGGTCAGAGAGCTATGCGAATTACCCCCCATCAGACTGGGGCGGATCGCCTAGTATGCCCGTGTTTATGTTACTTTTTGACCCACCGCAAAAAACACTAACAATTGCGAACCATTGTCTTCCGATCTGCCTTATTATCCCCGGCCTGTTGCAAATTATTTATTAAACAGGATTATTTTTCAAGAGTAACGGGAATAAATAAAATGGCGGGCCCCATATGGCCCGCCATTTTTCTAACCAATTTAAGTATTTATTAACTTAAACTGTTTTTATTGCGGAAGTTGGCCACCCGACATTTGGCTTTCCGCTTGCTGGATCATCTTCCTTACCATTTCACCACCAACGTATCCGTTTTGCCTGGAGGTCAACTCTCCAAGGTCACCGTTGTAGTTAATACCCAGTTCGTTGGCAACCTCATACTTGAAATTCTCCAGAGCTTGCTCCGCACCGGGAACCAACACTCTGTTACGACCAGTTTTCCTTTGATTAGCAGGCATCTGTTTTTTCACCTCCTTCTGGCTGGCGTAGTCTTATTATTTGTTCCAGAAGAGGCTAATATACTGTGAATAATTTCTTAAATTTATATTATTGGCTGGTTTAAAAAAAATATTCCTTTAAATATTGTAACAACTCAGCACTCTTGAAAATTGCACAAAGGGGTTCAGGATTACCTGTGAGTAACCGTTCAGGCTCGATCAAAAGGCTTTGCCGGACCGGGGTTTCCACATTTTACTTGTCTGAG
>SKTJ01000090.1 GCA_007122565.1 Syntrophomonadaceae bacterium
TATTGCTTTGTAAATATTTCTTTTTTAGCGATAATAAAGCTCAAGGTCAACGTTTTACCGTGAATATTTAGCTAAAATCAATTTATGCTAATAAGGGAATGTATATCTATATTTTAATTTAGGAGGCCCCTGTAATGAAAAAAATTACCCTAATTGAACCGCAGGCTTCGGGGGGACATGTATTCAGCAAAACGCGCATGCCGCGGACTGGCCTACCCCTTTTAGGAACACAGTTAAAAAATGCCGGCTACGAGGTGTCCATTTATGTTGGCCCTGCTTCTGCCATGCCCTGGGAGAAAATCCTGGAGGCAGACCTGGTTGGTATCTCCACTCTTACTCCTACCAGTCGGGAAGCTTATCGTATCGCCTCTTATTTGCGGGATAGCAACATCCCTGTAGTTATCGGAGGTATTCATGCCACTTTTTTACCTGATGAAGCACTGCAGTATGCCGATTACGTAGTGCGGGGGGAAGCCGACTTTACTTTTCCCGCCCTCGTGGATTGTCTGCACAAAGGAATATCACCCCACGAGATTCCCGGCTTGTCTTATCACATGGGAGAAGAAGTCGTACATAATCCCGGAGTGTCGGAATGGGTAAATGTAGACGAGTTGCCCATACCCGACCTTTCCCTTTTCAGCTTAGGTGGCCCTGGTCGGGGTGCTATTCCGGTAATGACCTCCCGCGGCTGCCCCTTTAACTGCACTTTTTGCTGTGTTACACCCATGTTTGGCAGGGGTTACCGTTATCGTTCCACGGAAAATGTGTTAAAAGAACTTTCTCTTTACGAAGGCCGGCATATATTTTTCTGCGACGACAACTTTGCTGCCGACCGCCGCCGCAGCATAGAAATGCTTCAGGGGATCATTGATCGTAAAATTAAGATCAAGGGATGGGGCGCACAACTGCGTGTGGAGGCATCCCGGGATGATGAACTTATGCAATTGATGCGCCGTACCGGCGGTAATATGGTTTACCTGGGTCTGGAATCGATTAACGAAGACACCCTTAAAGCCTACAACAAAAAACAGAGTGTGGAGGACATTGCCGATGCCATTCGACGCTACCATAAATACGGCATGCGAGTGCACGGCATGTTCGTCCTCGGCGGTGATGATGACACTGTGGAAACGATCCGGGAGACGGTGGATTTTGCGCTGAAACTTCGTATTGATACGGTGCAATTTTTAATGCTCACGCCTGTTCCGGGAACGCCTCTTTTCAAGAAATTAGAAGCGGAGGGGCGCTTACTTACGCGTGATTGGGAACTTTATGACGGGCATCACGCCGTCTTTCAACCCGCCCGCATGACTGCGGAACAACTCCAGCAAGAAACAGTATTGGCTTTTCAGCGTTTTTATGCGGCCAAAAATATCATGCAGAATCTATTCTTTACCGGTTGGGCTTCTGCACTTTACCGTGGCCTGGGTTGGCTGCTCGTACATCGTTTGGTGCGGGAAACTCGCTGGTACCCCAAGTTTTTGAAGCAGTTTCAAAGCGAGGACCGGCGCGTTCCTTTGCTCTATCGGCGGGTGCCCGCCATGGTGGGAAATGGAATGCAGGCTGAATCAGCGGGCAGCCATCTGAAGATTTTTATTGCCGAAAGCCGAGGCGTGTTTTACGTAAGCTTGCGCGGTTTTCTGGATCGTCTCACATTAAAAGAAATAAAACGCTCCCTGCAAAGTCACCTGCCGGATCGTTTCTTTCAACTGGTCGTTGATACAAAAGAATTAAATTTCTCTTCTGAACAGGCTTCCCGTTCATTTACGCGTCTGCTCAATCGACTGCAAAAACGGGCGCACCGCCTGCAGCTTATTTACAGCGCCGGCGAGCGGCCGACATTTCTCTCTCTGCGCAAGTACTTCTCAAAGTTATCCCGTTTCGAAATTCTCCCCCACAAACGTTAAACAATAAATAAGTAAAAGTGGCAGTTCTTGGCACTTTTACTTATTTATTCCTTGCTAATTTAAAAAGACACCCCTTTAGCTATTTATTATCAAAAGAAATCTGCAAAATTTTTATATTCTCTCTTGCCAAATTGCTTATTATTTTGTATAATACAAATAGTTAAAATTTTTAAACATGCTAAAACCTAACCTCCTACAAAATATCTTAAACAGGGGCAGGCCCAGCCCCTGTTTCTTTTTTTGCTTTTATCTGTTTTACTCCAGGTGAGGCAGAATCCTCAATTTGAAGTCCCGATGAAATAAATATGCTAAATATTGGGTGTAATAATCCTCTGTAAGCTGGTTACAATACTAACACAAGAAAGGTCCATAATGACCGGGCCAAGATTGCGGTAAGGTCTATGAGGCTTTATCGCAGTCGGCCAAAGGTTGATAGCAGGTCCGGATGGGCTTGTTATCAGCTGGCGGGAAGATCATGTTATGTTCCGCCATGGCTCTGGGATGGTCAGTGAAGATCATTCCAGGGTCAATCTAGGGATATAACATGGTCGAGCGCAGATCAGTGTAAGTTCCCGTTATGAAACAATATTTTCAACCTGTGTTAACACATTTGAGGATACAGGAGGCCGGTAACGGTCGGAAGATCGTTGCCGGTTTCCCCGGGGATTTATTCTGGTCGAGCCAAGGTTGCGGCAGGTTCAAAATGCGGTCTGTTACAGTCAACGGATTGTAGCAGGTTGCAGAAGGATCTGTCGTAGCTGGAAGCAAAGGTCATTATGGGCTTTTCTTCTTTATTAAAAAACAGTCGAATGTAGAAGTCTAAAGTCTAAAATCGAATGCATTCAAAAGATTTAGATTATAGTAGTCAGAAAAATTTAACTTTGCACTATAGATTAGTTCTTAATTTAGTTCTTAATTTTTTTCCTGCCGGAAAGGTAACCTCCGATGCGGCCGGTCTGCCGTGATGTAAGGCCGCCCCAGCCTTTTTCCTTAACCTCATTCATAAGACCCAGTTCCCGGGCAACTTCTTCTTTAAGCCGATCTTTCACCGGGTCCTCTTTCTTTTTCTTTGTTGCCCTTTTTTTGTTCTGTGGTGTCATTTTACTCACTCTCCAGTTCTTTCTTATTGTTACCGGAGAGGAGAACAATTATTCATCTTCCCTGACTTTCAACCTTTCACATTTGACTATCGACTTTAACTCAGGAATACTTGCCCTGCAGCACGGCCGCTGATCTCACCGATAATCGCAGCGTAAGTGAGGCCTTTAGCCTGAAGTAGTTGCAGGGCCCGATCCGCTTCTGATTTTTTGACAGCCATTAACAAACCGCCTGAAGTCTGAGGATCACAAACAATATCCAGCCACACTTCGTCAATCTCACCCGTGCTATTAATCCTATTAGCAAGATAATCCCTGTTAGTTTTAGCTCCGCCGGGAACCAGGCCCATTTCCGCCAATTCCCTTGTCCCCGCTACCAGCGGCAACGAAGATAGATGGATTACGGCACTGAGGTTAGTGCCGGCTATCATTTCAGCAGTATGGCCCGCCAAGCCAAAACCGGTAATATCTGTACATGCTTTTACACCTACCTGGCGGGCCACATCAGCACCATCTTTGTTCAGTTCAGCCATCCAGCGGGTTATTTCTGCCATGGCAGCAGGAGGCGCCATCTCTCCTTTTTGGGCAGTGGTAATAATTCCGGAGCCGAGTGGTTTGGTTAGAACCAGCAGGTCACCTGCTTTTACCGCTCCCTTGGTGAAGATCTCATGGGGGGAGATTAACCCCGTAACAGCCAACCCATATTTGGGCTCATCGTCGCTGATCGTATGTCCGCCTACCAGCACCGCCCCCGCCTCAGCCACCTTAAGAGCACCCCCCCGCAAAATTTCCACAAGCACATCCAGTCCGAGCTTCTTGCAGGGAAAGCAGACAATATTCATGGCCGTAAGCGGACGCCCGCCCATGGCATAAACGTCACTCAAAGCATTAGCTGCGGCAATCTGCCCATAAGTGAAAGGGTCATCCACCACCGGTGGAAAAAAATCCACCGTCTGAATTAGGGCCTGCTCATCAGATAGACGGTAAACTGCAGCATCATCGGGATATTCAGTTCCCACGAGCAGGTTTTCGTCTTTCTGCACGGGTAAGAGTGGAACAATACTGGCCAGGTCCCCTGGCCCCAGTTTGGCTGCTCAACCCGCGCTAGTGGAATACTGTGTCAGTTTAATCTTCTCTGCTGCCATGATCATTCACTCCCTTTCCAAGTTGGACAGTCTCAAAGGTGCCCTGCAATGTGTCAATGAATAGGAGACGGCCTCGCAACAGCTGTCCTGTTTTCAACAATAACTTGAGGGCTTCCTGTACCTGCAGGGAGGCAACCAGTGCCGGCGTTGTAGCAGGATTTCCCAATTCTTTTTCAATACCATATTCCCTTGACCTATCCCGGGGGCCATAAATAGCTTCTAACCCTGGATCTTCTGGATAGATAACGGCTACCTGCCCATAGAATTGTGCAATAGCCCCGTGGACAAAAGGTATTTCCAGCCTGCGGCAGCAATCCTCCAGCATAAAGCGAGTACTGAGACTGTCAAGGCAGTCGATCACTACCGTACAGCCGACAAGCATCCTCTCCAAATTGTGGGGCGTGGCAAACTGAGCGAAGACAACCTGTTCCACCGCCCCATTAATTTCTGAAAGGCGTGCGGCAGCAGCATTGGCCTTTTGCAATCCAAGTCCAGCCTCCGTGGCCATGATCTGACGATTTAAATTGCTGTCACTAAAAATATCCCCGTCTATCAATACGAGTGTTCCCACACCCATACGGGCCAACAGCTCAGCTACCAGCCCACCGAGCCCACCGAGACCGATCACCGCCACACGGCAGCGGAGCAGTAGTAATTGCCCGGTCGGACCGCCCACGGTTCCCATACTGCGAGCATAACGCAGGGGAATCACTTCTGCTTCAAGAGCGGCAACCTCCACCTCTTTTAAAGAGAGGGAACATATCGAGGCAATCTCCCGTACCGCTTCAACAGATAGCCCCCGGTATGCCCCGTTTTTATAATCAATAGTTTCGCGGGCTTTTTCCTTAATTAACCCTGCCGGTTTCATAAATCAGGGCCCTCTTTCTTCTTTCAGTAGTTTTACCAACCCCAACCTGTTTAACCGCCGGCAATAGGTGGGAAGACGGCCACCCGCTGCCCGTCCTGTAAAATATAATCTTTTTCGCGGCGCACACTGTTTACATAAACCTGTTTGCTCTCATGGGGGGGAATCTTCAATTCACTGATGATTTGCTCAACATTACTTCCCACAGGCAGTTGCAAGGAAAAAGGTTCGGAACTTTCCCCATACGGATTGTAACGGCGCAGCGTGGCAAACAGTACAACTTCCAGGGTTATCATACTAAATCACTCTCTTCTTTATCTCCAAAACTAATAGAGGCATAACATCCTCCGCAGCTCCCTGCAGGAATATATCAACAGTGGTGGTAGTTAGCCAGGAAGGTTCCGGATTTACTTCCACGATGAGTGCACCGTTGCTTCGGGCCAGTGCCGGCAAGCTCGCCGCAGGTTCAACCATGCCTGAAGTGCCGATTACCAGCATAGCGGTACATTGCTGGCTCTCCACACGGGCACGGAGCAACGCCGCCGGAGGGATGGGCTCACCAAAAAATACAGCATCGGGTTTAAGTAACCCACCACAGTTAAAGCAGGGGGGTGGTATCAATCCAAGATCCACATCTTTGGTGGGGTAGACAGCGCCGCAATCCAGGCAGACCACCCGGCTGGTACTGCCATGAAATTCGATTACATTTTTATTTCCAGCCTTCTGGTGCAGCCCATCCACATTCTGCGTAATCACAGATCGTACCAAACCCATCTCTTCCAGCGTATTAACGGCAAGATGGGCCGGATTAGGACCTGCCTCAGCAATCACGCCAACAATTTCCCGGAGCATCATCCAGGAATCTGCAGGAGAACGGCGGAAATTTTCAATATTCACCACAACTTCAGGGTCATATTTTTCCCAAAGGCCGCCCTTACCGCGGAATGGACGGATACCGCTGGCCACCGAGATGCCTGCACCGCTCAATACTGTCAAGACACCGGCGTCTACCAACTTCCTGGCAGCTTTTTTTAACTCTGGTTCGAGGTGGTGAGACATTCCTGATCAACGCCTCCCGTTTTTCCCCAGAGACGCTCAAGATTGTAAAAAGAACGTATCTCCGGCAGGAAGATATGAACGACTAAAGAGCCAAAATCCAACAAAATCCAGTTTGCCTCCTCATAACCCTCTTTGCGGAGCAACTTGTAATGCTCATCCGGCAGGTTTTCCTGCAGATAATCACAGAGGGCACGGGTCTGGATTTTATTTGAACCGCTGCA
This sequence comes from Syntrophomonadaceae bacterium, assembly GCA_007122565.1. Classification (GTDB taxonomy): domain Bacteria; phylum Bacillota; class Dethiobacteria; order DTU022; family UBA8154; genus UBA8154. The sequence continues at coordinate 6,295 of SKTJ01000090.1, forward strand.
TATGAGAAAATAATCGGCAATAACCGATAACTTGCCGATCTCCAGCAGGCAAATATCCTGCGCCTTATTATCCTTTAACAACCCCACTGCCTTCAGGGCAAATTCCCTCGGGTCTAAAGGCAAAAATATCCTCCCCCTTAATCTAAAATTTAGGTAACTATTCAGCACTCAAGGAGCTTATTAACATCAAGTTGCATCCGGGGTGCAGGATTGCCTGTGAGAAACCGTTCAGGTTCGGTCAAAGCCTTTATCGGCCCGGGGGGTTCCACATGCTATGTGTCTGAGCGCAGCGAACCAAAGCATGTAGCCGGGCCGGTAAAGGCCACTTTAGGATCTTTTGCTTGAGACTGCGGTTTCCGAACAGGTATCCTGCACTCCGGGGTATACACCTGAACAGTTACAAATTTAGTTTCTGATTCTGAATGGCTAATCTGACGTAAAGTTTTTGCCTACGATTACTGTAACCATCGCTGGTGAACTCTCAACGGATTCCTTAAGCAGATCCGCCCCGGGAATAAAGGAAGCCACCTCGCGCGCCGGTTTCATTTCATCCTGACGTGAGATAACCTGACTGCGAGGGTAATCAAAAGAATCAGCATTACCCACTTCGACCACGTTAAACCCTTCTGCTTTCAGAATTTCCGCAATCTGAGCAGCTACCCCAGCAACACCGCTTCCGTTTAACACCGCTACTGTAATCAGTTCCCGCGGCATGATAAACTCCTCACCCAGATTTGCCATCATATAAGATATTAGTTCTAGGTCCGGCTCAAAATAATGTTCGCCATCAATTTGCTCATGCCACGCACCGGGAAGAGCAATCACACTGTTTTCTTCATCAATATTACTATCGCTAATAAGTGAGAGGAATGAAGGATAGGATTCCTCAAGCTCGTTCCAGGTCATGTTGGTATCAATATAAGGAGTTGCCTTTCTGACAGAGCGTGATTTACTAAATATACCCCTTTTCTCCCCTACTAATTCAACCAGATTGCCCAATGCCTGCATGCGGCGCAGCGCTCTTTGCAGGGGTTCCTCGTCTCTTTCACCCTTCAGAAAATAATCGTAGTATTCATCTCCATTTAAAACATAACCCCTGTAACTAATCCCCCCTCCGTAATCCACCATCTCCGGCACACCGCTGTAATCAAGCTCCAGATAATAATGGATGGGGACACCAAGAAA
>SKTJ01000166.1 GCA_007122565.1 Syntrophomonadaceae bacterium
AATTCAAGGCTCAGATTTATAATTGGAGCCCCTACCTGATTTTGTACATCTCGAAATGCTGCAAATTTTTCTCCATTCGCATAACCTGCAACAATTATGAGTCGATAGTAAAGTTGAGCCGCCATGTTAATTTTAGTAATAACCTGTCCAGCTAGAAGGTTTGCCACACTGATCACCTGCTGATACTAATTCAATATTTGCAATTAAATTCCTTTCCATAGTTCTGATTATTTCCAAATAAAGATATATGAAGCTTAAAGGCTGGTATTGTCAGCAATTATTTTATCAAGGAAAGTTCTCGTTTCTCGTGACTTATGGGCACTCTTTTAGTCAAATTTTTCCTACTCATCTGTATTACATAGTATTTCTGCTAAATTGTTTGCACCCCCCAAACCAAAAATGCACACCCCTAATAAATTTTGCACCCGGGGTGTGCATACTTTTTGGCAGAAAGGTGTGCAAAGGGGTCATACTGGCTTTTTTCTGTTGCCCAATTTACCCCTGAAAGCACGAAAAGCCCTTGCTGTAAGGGCTTCCGCATTGTATCAAAATTTGAGTTTACATTTGGTGGAGATGAGGGGGATCGAACCCCTTACCTCCTGAATGCCATTCAGGCGCTCTCCCAAGTGAGCTACATCCCCATGTGTAATACTTTATCAGTATAAAGATTTTTACCCGTTTTGTCAACCTTAACAAATGCACAAATTCATTCCAGAGCCGCATATTTTCCGGCCACATATCCGGTGGAGAAGGCCGCCTGCAGGTTATAACCTCCTGTATAACCGTCAACATCCAGGATCTCACCGGCAAAATAGATGCCTTTAACCAGTTTGGATGCCATGGTCTTAGGGTTTACTTCCTTAACATCAACTCCACCTGCAGTTACGATGGCCTCTGCAATGGGGCGGGTGCCAGTAATCGTCATGGTAAAATTCTTAAGCAGTCTTACCAGTGCAAGACGTTCAGTCCGGGTTATCTGGTGGCACTCTTTTTCTGCTTCTATTCCACTTAAGCTAATGATAACGGGGATCATTTTTTGCGGCAGCAAATCGTTTAACGCATTTTTGAACATCTTGCGCGAATACTTGTTAAAATCCCGTTGGATCCGTTCATCTAATTTTTCTTCCTGCAGGGCTGGTTTTAGGTCCAGCTTGATCGTTACCGGCTGCTGCTGCTTAAAGAGATGATACCCAATATCATGGCTCATAGAAAGTATTATCGGCCCGGAAAGACCAAAGTGAGTAAAAATCAGCTCACCAAAATCCTCATTGATTAATTTTCCCTTTTCAGTGTAAGTCCTGGCCCTGACATTCTTCAGACCAAGACCCTGCAGCTCCTTAATCCATTTTTCTGAAACCTGGAGCGGTACCAAACCGGGGCGGGGATGAATTACCCGATGACCAAGCTGCTTCGCCCAAACATATCCATCACCGGTGGACCCAGTGCCGGGGTAAGACATCCCCCCGGTGGCAATTATGATAGCATCCACTGCAAATTCGCCTCTATCACTGTTAATCCCTGCTAGTTTAGAATCCTTGATTATAATATTAGTTACGGTGGCAGAAAGGAGGATTTCCACTCCGGCTTTCCGGGCATTATTGTTCAATAAATCAACGACGTCTTCCGCTTTGTCGGATACGGGGAATACCCGGTTGCCTCGTTCCACATTGGTCTGCAAACCCCGTTTATGAAAAAATTGTATTAAATCAGTATTTGAGAATTCATGAAAAGCACTATGTAAAAAACGGCCATTGCCAGGGAATCCTTTAATTAAATCGCTGCCGTCAACAGATGTTGTGAGATTGCACCTGCCTTTACCGGTAATACTTAACTTTCTTCCTACCTTGGCCATTTTTTCTACCAGTATAACTCGCGCCCCACGTTCGGCGGCTATAGCAGCGGACATTAGCCCAGCCGGGCCGGCTCCCACAACTACAAGCTTCTTCATTAAGTTACCTCCTGTACATATCTGTTACATAGTTAACCACTTTACTTTTCGTATTCTTCCTCTAAAAAGTGGCATATTAATCAGCAAATAATCTGACGCAACGCTATTACTTTTTACTAAAAAAGCCGGTTCAACTCAAACCGGCTTTTTTAGCTAAATATCTTCATATGTTGTTGTGTTAGTTAATCGCGTCTTCCACTGCTTGCATGATCCCTTCCGATGTATCCGTTGCGCCTGATACAGCATCAACATTGGTGCTCTGTGCTTCGATGATTGCTGCAGGAATCTGTTCAAACGCAGGGTCACTCAGTCCTTCCGTCTCCCCGTGCTCCAGCACGGTAATGTCCGTAATGACATTGCCATCCATAGTTACCTCTACTCTAATGGGAACATCCGGATTATAGCCTATACCTTCTCCCTGTAATACCTGTGTACCACCATTTTCTGCTGGTGGTGCTGGTGGTGGGGCCGGCTGATCCTGAGCACATCCGGCAAAAGAGAATGCCAACAGGATAATTCCGGTCAGCAAAATAACAGCTTTAAGTGAACGCATTGGTTTTCACCTCCTTTACACAAAAATAAAAGTACGTCGTAAAACACGACGTACTTTTAAGTTTAACTCATTAATCAGCCATTTCAATAGCTTCCTCAGGGCAATCGTCCACGCAGGAACCGCAATCGGTGCATTCGTTTTCATCTACTACAGCCACATCGTCCACTGTAATGGCTTCGGTGGGGCAAACATCAACACAGCTACTACAACCACTGCACTTATCCACAATTATTTTTGCTGGCATATGCTTCTCCTCCCCCTTCTTAAATTTTACTGACATATTACTAAAACCATACCTATTAAAGCATATTTGGCCATTGCCGTCAATAATTTTTGCATAAAACTATAGTAACTTTTCTGGAGTATTTCTTAGCCCATTACTGGATTCGATTACCTGAGTAATTACATAATTTCCGCTATTACCCTGTTCCCGAAAGATCTTTTTTTTGATAAACTAAGGCAGGGTGATGTTATGTTAAAGCTTTCTAATAATATATATCCATTATTCCTTTTACCAATACTGTCAGGCCTGTTTTTGCTGCTCAGTTTCCCTCCTTTTAACCAGGGGTACATGGCATGGCTTTCCCTGCTCCCCCTGTTTTTCTATTGCCGGGCGGTGCCTCCGGGAAAAAGAGCCTTTTTTGGAGGCCTGCTTACAGGGATGGTTTTTTTTCTGTACCTTAACTCCTATATAGCTCTTTCCGTAAACTTTCTTTTTTCTCCCTTACTCGGTATCCTGGTGGTTGTGGCTGCCTCCCTCTATCCTTCACTTTATATTGGCGTTTTCGCCCTTTCTTTTTCCTTTTTCCTGCAACGGGGACGTCCTATGCTCACAGCCCTTGCCGCCCCGGCCCTCTGGGTTTTGCTCGAATATCTGCGCTCCGCCGGACTACTCGGTTTCAGCGGCGGCTTATTAGGATACAGTCAGGCCGGTTATACCTTTCTCTTCCCCCTCGTTTCAACTTACGGGTACTGGGGTCTGCCTTTCTCTATGATTCTCTTCCAGGTCGCCCTTTTTTTCCTATTCCTGCCACAGGGGGGGGGAAAAAGCTCTGCTTTACGACGCAGCCTGATATGGCCATTTATCCTTTTAAGTGTTGTCCTGGTTGCCGGATTTACCCTTCCTTCACGCTTTCCTGTCCAGGAAAAAGATGAAACACTGCGTATTGCCCTTTTACAGGGTAATATATCGCAGGCAGATGTTCTCGACCCGGCTATGGCCCCTGTTAACTTCCAGAAATATATTACCCTGACAAAAGAGGCAGCAGACCGCTACGGCTCCCTTGACCTGATTGTCTGGCCGGAAACAGTTTTTTCCCTGAACGTGGCCCGCTATGAGCAGAACGCGGCAGCAAAGCTTGCCTCCCTCGCCAAAGAAGCAGAAGCACCACTGATGTTCGGAGCGATGATCGAAGATAAGCATTCGGGAGATGTGTTTAATTCCATCCTGCTGCAACGTGCCGGCCAACCTGCTTTCGACACACAACGTTATGACAAACAACGGCTGGTACCATTCGCTGAATATTTTCCTTTGGATAACCTGCTTAACATGATATTAAACAGCGACGTCTCCCTGGGCACATACACACCGGGCGGGAAAGCATCGCCTTTCTATCTGAACAATTTTACCGTCGGGGGAATTGTCTGCTTTGAATCCTTCTTTCCCGGGCCGGCGTTGCAACTGGTCCGTGGCGGTGCGGAGCATATCTTTATCCTCACCAACGATGCCTGGTTCCTGGAAAGCCATGGGGTGCAGCAACATGCAGATGCCGCCCCTTTTCGTGCTGCTGAACTGGGAGTCGGGGTCACCCAGGTTGCCAACACGGGGCTTACCCGCTCCTACAATTACCGGGGGGAAAAGATTCTCGACCTGCCACCGTACCAGGAGGGCATTGCTCTGTTGGAAACAAGCATGGCTCAGCGGCAGACCCTTTATCGTCTCTTTGGAGATTATTTTGTAATATTGTGCGCTGTAATATTTATATTTTGCCTCATCCAAACCCATCGCAGAAGCAATATCCTTTAACAAAGATCTATTATCTAACATCTGAGTAAAGGGATAACAGGGGTAGGGGAGAAAGGCAACGGGCGGACAGGTCGTCCGCCCCTACGATTTGGTGGTCAGATGTTACAGTGCCGGAGAGCCGAAAACCATCATACAGCAAGAACCGGAAATAAGCGTTGTTTCTCTACCCTTTTCCCTCCAACCTCTAACCTCCAACTTCCAATCTCCAATTAGCCGCATGTGGAAAATCCGCAATGTTCACAGTAACTGCATTGGGCATCGGGAATCATGTAACCGATGCTACAGGAGGGGCAGGTGCGAATACCCTTTGGCCCCCCTGCGGCGTTGAGTCGGTACGTTACCTTACCTGTGGCGGCCTTGGAAATTTCCTGGCCTATAAAATCGGTGCAGGAAAGAACAGTGGTATCGGGATGCATGATGCAAGAGGGACATTTCTCCTCCCGCAGCTTTTCCACGATTTCATGAATATCCACTCCGGAACGGATGGAGATGGAGATAATTTTGGCCAGCGCATTGGAAAGGGGAGGGCATCCCTCTTCCCCCACCGAAGTGAAAACTTCACAAATACGCTCTTCCCCGTCATCCATGATCTCCTTGTTAACAGTAACATAAAGCCTGCCACAAAATCCGATCGGCTTACGCGTAGTCTGTCCGTATGTAGTTTCAGGTCGCCCCCGCGGCACCGTGCCCTTGCGATCCACTGCTAACAACTGCTTATCTTGCTGCTCCGAAACCGCCGTGATCACCTGGTGTTCCCTGGAACCATCCCGGTAATAGGTGACCCCCTTTACCCCATTGCGCCAGGCCTGCAGGAATGCTTCCGAGCAATCAGCAGCAGTGGCATCATGCGGAGCATTAATTGTCTTGGAGACAGCATTGTCCACCCACTTTTGCGTAACACCCTGCATCCTGATATGGTCTTGGGGTGGTATATCGTGTGCACAGAGAAAAAGACGGCGCAACTCCGGAGGAATCTCTTTAATTTCCTGAATGCCGTGGGGACCGTATTCCCCAATCTTTTCAAGCAGAGCAGGCGACGGTTCCTCACCAAAGCGTTCCCGCCACATTTCCAAAAACAGGTGATCCACCTGCACAAAACGATCGTCCATAATGTTACGGGCAAACCCAACACCAAAAAGCGGTTCCGCACTTGGGGATGCGTTAGCAAAAATTGAGAGGGATCCTGTGGGAGCAATCGTAGTCGTAGTGGCGTTGCGCTGGGGTAGATCCAATTTATCCCAGAGCGAACCCTTATAATTGGGGAAAACCCCCTTTTCCTGCGCCAGTTGCCAGGAGGCTATCTTAGACTGAACTGCAACTTCCTGCAGCACATCTGCCGCAGCACTAAAACCCTCTTCGCTGTTGTAAGGAATCTCCCTGCGGATCAAATATTGGGCCAACCCCATGATCCCCAAGCCGATTTTACGATTTCCCAGCATCGTTTCACTAATTTGGGGAATCGGTGCCTTGTTACGGTCCAGCACCCGGTCCAGGAATATGGTGGCAATATGTACAGTAAGACGAATTTTCTCTAAATCCGGGAGATACTGATCCCCCTCTTTTTTCAGCATACGGGCCATATTAATACTCCCCAGATTACAGCTCTCATAAGGTAAAAGTGGCTGTTCGCCGCAGTTGTGCACAACTATGCCGTTAGCAATAAAGGATCGGGTCACCGGCTCCTCCAGATCGTAAACTTCCTCTTCCCCCAGCGGGATAATCTCCCTTATTTTTTCCACAAAACGATCTCTGTAATAAGTTTGTTTTCTAAAATCTTCTACCACAGCTGCATTCTTATCTCCCAGAAAGCCAACCTTTTTCAGAAACAGGGGCAAGCTATCCCGGGAAACCTGCAACTCGTAAAGGATACCGTCGGAACCATAAATCCTCTCTTCCCCGTCAACTGTCCTGTATTTAAAGATACTGCGCGGTTTTCTGTGCCGTTGGTAAAGTGTGCTCTTTATCCCTAAGTTTAACAATAATAGTTGGACCCCTTCCAGCAGAGAAGGGGATTTGGAGGTAAGACGGACATACGCAGACTTGCCCGGAGAAAACCTTGCTGTCCCACCAGCACTGAAAAGGGCCCTTAAAAAACCACAAACAGCCGCTTCCGTTGCAGAAAAAAGAGCAGCTGGAACCGTTTTCTCAGCAGCAGGTACCGCTTTTACCCCGAGGTCGGCAAAATAACGGGCCATGAACCTGGAATGATAACTCAAATGAATACAGCCGTTTTTCCTGGCAACCTCTTTTACGGGATGCCCATAGTAATCATCAAGAATTCCCTTAATATATTTTAAAGCTTCCCCATCCGCCGGGCCAAAGCAAAAACCTACCCGCTGCTCCTTCTCCTGCAGGCGTAGCCAACCGTCTCCCACCAACCATCCCAATACCTCTCCCAGTTGCCTGCTCCATTTACGGGGAAATTTAAATTGATAGACTCTGCCGTTTTTACCTTTGTGCTTATTTTCTATAATAAAAGGCAATCTATCTTCTTCATTAAAAGATCCCCGGCCAGGCTGGATCAAAACGCCATCTTCCAGTTCCAGATCCTTTAAGGGTACCCACCCTCTCAGGGTCAATATGGGATGATCACCGGTAGCTTTTATTGAATAGCCGCTCCTGGTTTTTAAAAGGAAAACGGGCTTACACCCCTGCTTCAAAAATCGAAGGGCCGGACGCAGGGTAACTGTATGACGGGTTGCCACAGAAACTGCACCTGCCTGCCCCACCGCAAGCGTTTGTGCTGTCTGGGCGAGGGAAAGGACGCGGTCGTCTGTTGCAATCCTGGCATTCCCCCTTACAAAAATGGACTCCATCGTCTCCAAACCCCGTTCCGTGCTCACGCGCATATCACCTGTAATACATGGATTAGTAGCATCAATGGTACCCAGGTGTGGCGTAGGGTTATCTAGGTTGATTGCATCATAGAAAAGAAGGCCCGGT
>SKTJ01000282.1 GCA_007122565.1 Syntrophomonadaceae bacterium
ACTTTACCCTGGTAAATGGTTTGATCCTGCCATCATCAGCATCGATGGTAATTATGGGCTTCACGTCTACAAGGGCACGCATAAAAGCGGAGAACTTGCCCAGCCGCCGGGCTCGTACCAGATAATGGAGCATCCCGACCATACCGTAAAAATGCAGGGATGATCGTACACCCCAAGCCCTTTCCACCACTTCGGGGATGGTTAAACCCTCCTTCGCTGCCTTTAACGCTTCCAGAACCATAAAGCCCTGACTCATGGAAGCAGTATGGCTGTCTACAACCACCACCGGGAATGGACGCATCAGGTTGCGGGCTTCACTGGCTGCATTAAAAGACGGGAATATATTGTTGCTCATAAGAATGCAGACGGCACCTTCGTAACCCTCTTCTTTTAGAGATTCAAATATTTCACAAAATTCACCGGACGTAGGAGGTTCAATCGTGGGAAGGACCTCAGACTCTTCCACCTTACGATAGAACTCCCCCGCCGTCAGATCAACACCATCCAGGAAGGTGCGACGTCCAAAGATAATCTTCATGGGGATAACTTTAATATTCGATTGTTCTAGAATCTCTGCTGGCAGGTTGGCCACACTGTCAGTTACTATACCAATTTTTTTCATTACTGCCTCCTCCCCTGGTTTACATCTGTATATAGCGCTGCACCAAATTGTTATTTTTCAGTGCGTACGGCTGTAGGCCTTGTTCCCTATTCTGGCTCCTGACCTCTGATTTCAGACCTCTAATCCAGCTACATTGGATTTATGATAGAGATAGCGTGCCGCTCTTCCTTAAAATGCTCATGCAGTAAATCTTCCACATCAGAAAGGGACATTTCACCCAACATACGATAAACATCGAAAAAGTCACTGTTACGGAAGCGATAAGCCAGGTAATTATTGGCAATAAACTCCAATGAATTAAAGCTCCTCAGGAATTCTCCCTGTGTTTTACGCCGGTGCCGTTGGAAAGTCGCTTCATCAAGACCGTTTTTCCGTACTGCCTCGATCCCTTCCAGGATCCTGGCGTGGAGCTTCTCCGGATCCCGTGTTTCTCCCCCCATCAGGGTGTAACCATAGGTGCACTCGGCTACATAACCGGCAGAAAACTTCTCATCAATCAACCCTTCCTCGTAAAGGTTGTTGTAAAGGGGTTCACTTCTGCCGAAGATCATCTCCAGTAACAGTTCCATGGAAAGCTCACGCTTAAGTAGTTCCTGCCCCTCCAGATTATTATACAAGTCTTTGTAGCCGATGTTAACAAGGGGTTGAGAGACAGCTAAATCCTGGGTGATCTTCTGCTGCACAACAACACCATCCTCCGGCGGGTAAATACGCTCAATCCCTTCAAGAGGCGCGAAAGTACGGCGTGCCAGACTGCTCGCCACCTGTGCCCCAACCTGCTCCGGGGAAACATCGCCTGTAACAAAGATAGCCATGTTCAGGGGATGATAAAAAGTCTCGTAACATTTATAAAGTATATCTTTTGTGATCTTACTGATACTTTCGAATGACCCGGCAATATCGTTGCGCACCGGATGGTTCCCATAAAGAATACTCAACAGATTAAAGTAAACACGCCACGAGGGATTATCCTCATACATGCGGATTTCCTGTTGAATGATCCCCTGCTCTTTGGAGACGCTTTCTTCCGTAAAATAAGGACTCTGGACAAAATCCAAAAGGAGTTCGAAATTTTCCGGGAAGAAGTCGGTACAGGAAAAGAGGTAGGTGGTGTTTGTAAAACTGGTGAAAGCGTTAGCCGAGCCCCCGTAACCGGCAAACTGATCAAAAACATTACCTTCCTCATTATCAAACAACTTGTGCTCCAAAAAATGAGCCACCCCGTCAGGCACGCTGATTACCTCTTCGCCGTTACCGGAAACGCGGAAATGGTTATCAATTGAACCAAATCGGGTGGAAAAAATAGCATACTTTTTGTTATATCCTTTTTTTGGAAGGATATAAAGGTTTAAACCGGGATCCAGGATTGTATGATATATTTTTTCCTGCAATAATTCGTTTTCCTGAATAGCCCATTCCATTAGTTTACTCACGCTTTTACCTCCTCTTCTGCGTGGAGAAAATAAACAGTGTCGAGATAGACTTTGTTTGCCGCAGCCACCACATCATCTACCCTCATACTTTCCAACTTGCCGATATAATAATCGACCCCTTCTTGCCTGCCACCCATCAGTTCATCCATGGACAGACTAAGCATACTGTAAGGACTGTCGGCAATTACCTTGAACTGGTTAACCAGGCCACGCCGCGTATTTTCCATCTCCTCATGGTTGATCTCACCCTTTTTAATCTGATCCACCTGTTCTTTGATAATTTCCAGAGCACGGTTGTAGTTTTGCAACTCAATTCCCGAACCGATGAGTTGGATCCCTTTATGCTTTTCCAGACGTGAAAAAGCATAATAGGCCAGGCTCGCTTTTTCCCGCACATTTTGAAATAGTTTGGAGTGGGGGAAACCACCGAGCACACCATTATAGAAAAGGAGCGATACATAGTCATCATCGCCGTATGTAGTGTTGGTGCGGTAGCCAAGTGTTAGCTTGCCCTGATTTACGGGCAATTTCTCATCGTGATAACGCACATCATCGGGGATATGCTGTACCTGATCAGGGGGCATCGCCCGCCGGGCAACCCCGTTTGTCCCGGCAAAAGCGTCCTCCACAAGCTTGAAGGCATCATCCGGTTCCACCTCGCCCACAATATAGATGTCGAGAGGATTTTCTGCCATTAGTTGCTCATAATAAGCATAGAGATCCTCCGGGGTTATTTTCTCCAGTTCTTCGATGCTGCCGTATTTAAAAACACCGAAGGGCTCCGTATTACACATCTCCTGTACACACCGCTCCAGGGCATAATTAACCTTGTCGTTGATTAGCCCTTTTATCTCTTTTGCCAGTTGCTCCTTCTCCTGCACCACATAATCCTGCTTAAATCCTCCGTTTTCCAGAAGAGGTTGATTAATCACACTGCGCAGCATGGAGATTCCCTGGCGCAGCAGATCTTTTCCCGGCGCATAAAGATCATTAATCACTTCCAGAGAAAAGGAGAGCACCTGCTTTTCACCCTTCTTTAGCACATCAGAACTAAACCCTGACCCATAGAGTTCCTCCAGGCGGATCATCAGATCCTGATACGTGGGATAGTCCCTGCTGCCCCGTTCCATTACAGAAGGCAAAAGAGCCGTTTTGGAAGCCAACTCACGGGAGAGCAGCTGCCGTGTCATAACGGTCACCAAAACGGTTTTAAACTTATTCGTAGGAATCACATACACATCAATTTGACCGGGGATTGTTTTCTTCTCCACTTGCAACAATGGCTCATGCCTACCTTTCTTCGCTGAGTACTAACATTATCATTCCAAACTTTACTGTGCGGTGCTCCAATATCGGTTTTTATTCTCTTATTCTGACTCCTGACTCCTGAATTCTGACTCCTGCTTGTTTATTGCTGCACTATATTTCCATGCCGGAGGGTCCATTTCCTGCCGGAAACGAATATTTTTCCTTGTTCAGGAAAATACTTCGCGCAATGACAGCAGGAACAGGGGTAAACCGCCGTAAAGCATCACGGTGGCAGCTGCCACGACTCCTGAATCATTCATGCAAAAGGCTACGATACTGCCGGCAATGGTTCCACCCAGAATCGCTTTAAAAAACGGTTCGCGACTAAAGACGCTGCGCATTAACCCTACGGGATAATAATAAAGAATAACCAATAGACCAATGAATCCAAGGAAAACCCTGCTCCAGAGGGAAAAACGGAACAGCTTGAGGTTCATACTCAGTTTACGCAAAGTCACATTCCCCAGTTCCGGTATGCCATCGCTACGCACCAGCTCCCAGGTACGCCCCAGGTGAGAAACTGGATCTCCACCCCCTGGAACGTTCAAATAATAGACAAATAGGGCAGTAACAAGTAAAAAAGTTCCCACTATCGCTGTTTTGACAACATTGATACCACAGAAATTGGCTCGCTTTTTCTCTCCACCGTTGTTATTATACCCCATTTTATTATGTGACAGACACTGCAACTTAAACGTCTTCCTTTTCCATTCAGGTAAAAGTATTAAACTACCCAGGGTTACTGCCAAAGCAAACCCTGCCGTAATAGATCCACCGAAATTTGCCCCATAAGCAGGGGAGGACATAAAGAAGACAAGCAGCAGTGAAGCAGCGGCAAAGATGCTGCCTATCATAATAATGAAATAATTTTTATACTTTTCCACACCATGTAGCAGTAGCGAGCATACAGAAATAGAGCCCAGAATAAATGCCCCAAGCAATACACCCATATATTCATTGCCTAACCCGTAAAAGCGGGCGCCGCTTATTGGATCATACCCGAACAGGGAACGGCTGTTTAACGGGGCACCAAACCAGAGATCAAACATTAGCAGCGTACAAATAGTAAGACCGCTGTAAGCAAAACAGGCCATGAGATTACGGCGCATCAGCAGCAGTGCCGGGGCCATCACAGGCACGGCGATTAAAATAAGCCACAGCATACTTTGGCTTGTTTCCGCTGCCGGGAACGGGGAAAAGAACGCAGCAACCAACAACACCGCAGGAACGTTTAGCAGCACAACGAGGATGTAACGTAGCCCGTATAAGGATTTAAAACGGGTGATCACAGCAAACACTCCCAGCAAGGAGACAATGATCAAGGACAGGATATATCCCCTGATGATGGGAGGACGCTGCTGGTAGATACGTGCCGTGTGTGTGGAGAGGCCGACGAGCGTTTCTAAATTATTAGAAGCGGGAACAAACTCAAGGGGGGCACCCCAGAGAAAGAAAGGTGCATCAACCCCGAGATGTTGCAAGACTGTGGGAGCAATATCAATATTGGTGACAATTCCCGGCCTGCGGGTAGTAGCTGAACGGAGCACTCCCCCTTCCCTGCGGGACGAATCATAAAGGATCAGCGGGGTCATACGCTGCCCAATGCCGGAAACAGCCTGGGGCGGCGAAGGTGAGAGCAACATGAGCAACGTATTGTGATCCAGCCGGGAAAGAATTCCCTCAAGTAACTGATCAAACTCTGCCAGAGAAGATGTAAGTAATTGTTCTCTTCTCCCCGGAGGCAGATGTTCCCGGTAAGCATCAATGCGACTGCTGTCACCCCATTCAATAACGATTAAAGAACTATCCTGCCAGACACCATAAAGCGCCTCAAGATAAGCGCGGGGGTCACTGCTGAAACCATAAGGGGCATTTTCATTTATTTTTAATAAAGACGAGCTGACGTCTCCAAATGTGACCATTCCCAGGCTGTCCATGGCGATACTTACCGCCTGTCTTCCCGGTTCATCATGGTCAGCATTGCCTAATACTGCGGTATTAAGACCGTTCAGCCGCAGCGTTTCCCCCAGCACACCAACATGAGCCGGATAAGGCAGCTCCCGATTAAGCTCAAGCAAACTCATCCAGTACGGATGGATAAGCGCTCCCCGGGGGGGCGTTTTCATACCTGTATGCGTCATGTAAAGGGCTTCTGCCGTGCTTCCCCGGTGGCTTTCCTCCCGATTAAAGGCCAGACGAACACTCCAGTGGCCCTGCAACCGTGCACCTGCTCCGAGCGTGGCATAACCCCCATCTGTCTCCGGTGAGCCGGCAGTATTTACGTTCATTAATGTGACGCCACTCTCATCGAGCAGCGTGCTTAGCAGCGGACCACTGTAGTTTTTGAAGTCCTCCAAAAACAGCCTGTCAAGGGTTACAATCACCACCCGCTGATGGGGGAATCCATCAATTTCCGGTATACGGACCCTTTCATTTTCAGCAACCGTTCTCCCATCAAAAGCATTTACAGTGCCAAAGCTAAAGATTAAAAACAGAATCAGGAACACAGGCATGAGCGGTACCATGAGTCCCCGTGGCAACTCGATGCAGCGTAATAAGAAACCTTTTGTATTAGTACTATTTAACAAGATAAACTTTTCCTTTCCTCCGTTCACCAGAGGTAACAAGATAATCCCGATATAATGAAGTGGTCTGGGCCAGCATTTTTTGCTCGGTAAAACGTCGCTTTACTTCCTCCACTGCCGCCGTTCCCAGCTTAATTCTGATTTGCGGCTGGACTACCAGACGGGCGATGGCCCACGCCAGTGCCGTGCTGTTATCGGGAGGCACAAGTAACCCAGTCTTTCCATGGGTGATAATCTCCGGGATACCACCACTGGCGGCAGCCACTATGGGGAGCTGCGCTGCTGCCGCCTCCAACAGGGAATAAGAGAGCCCCTCACTGCGGGAAGCTAGCACAAAAATATCCAACGCAGAGAGGAAAGCATCCATATTCAATATCTTCCCCTTGAAGGTTACCAGATCCTGTAACCCCAGAGAGTGGCTAAGCTTTTCCAAACGCTCCCGCTCCGGCCCGTCACCGGCAATATAAAAGCGCAGGCGGCCGCGGGGACAGGTGGAGGCCAAACGTGCTGCCGCCTGGATGAAAATATCCATGCCTTTTTGCGGCACTAACCGCCCTACCGTGCCAATATGGATGACTTCACTCCCTGCAGTTTTCTTTTCCCATGGCGGTGGCTTTAAATAGCCACGCATTAATGAAACAAAGCCCGGTTCCCCGAAAACCCCCGGCACGCCGTTATAAATGGTTTTAATCCTTGCGGGTTCAATGCCGCAGTCTATCAGAAAACGGCGCAGCGCATCCGAAACAGTAATATAACGGCTCATCAGGGAGTCGATACGGCGCAGTGCACCGTTGAAAAATGACTCCGGGAAAAAGCTTTTTGCCGGGTACGCAAGGAAGTTATGCACGGTTACCACAACGGGATAACGGTAGATCGCCGACGCCGGCAAGGTCAGCATGGCAGCTTTAAAACCGTGTGCATGAATCAGCCCCGGCTGCACATGCCGGCAAAGCCCTGCCAGCCGCATCATCGCACTTCCATCCCTGGATAATGCTCCCCGTCCGTCCAGAGGAAGTCTGTAATAAGTAATATCACTACCCGTTCCGCCTGATACAGGAGGGGGCTGCGGTGACGCCAAAATCACCTCGTGGTTCTGAGAAAAATGATTCAGCAAAGCTGCAAGGTGTCTGCCGATCCCGCCATCATAGTGAGCCGTGACATAAAGAATTTTTTTCCTAAACATATGTTTATATTTTCCGGAAGGGAATATTTATATGTAAGAGGAAGGGATGAATTTACCAATTTATGCAGGAGATTTGCTGTTTTAATTGAAAAATAGTAGGTAGCTGGTAGTAGGTAGGGGGCAGGAGATGGTGTATAGGTCAGGACATGGTAGATACGATGAAATATTTCACCACCTGTAGGGGATTTTAAAACCCCTACAGGGTGTACATTGCGATTTAACTTTGGACTTTATTAGTTGAAATAAATAAAAGGAGGGAAGCCTGCTGAGCATATTATTTTAGCGGGCGAAAATAAAATGGCTAAAGTGCTGGTCCTTTAT
>SKTJ01000298.1 GCA_007122565.1 Syntrophomonadaceae bacterium
AACAGCAGCAGCAAATTCAATATCTGACTTGCTATCCTTGTTTTGTTCGAAGTTACCAAGGAAATGGTTGAAAGCTATGACCGCTCTTTCAAGGTCAGAGTCTTTTCCACTTGTTACTAATGACGTGCTGATAACCGGTTGTGGCCCGCTTGTATCACGAAAAACCAGGTTCCTTCCCCAACCCCTCGCGCCCATACTGGGCCCGGGGTCATCAGGTACTTCCGGCAGCCCTTCAGACCAGTCAAAATCATCCAGGTCATTTTCATCGCCATCGTTATCATCACCAGAATCATCACCATACTGCCACCACAGCATCGGGTAGCTCTGGCCGTCTCTGATGAACCAGGTTGATGGCGTTTCAGGATTAAAGGCTCCGATCAGTGTTATGTCCCACCCTACAAACGTGTTGATATCTTGCATTTCTGTGGTGGTTTTCGGTTCACCTATGTCGTTATCATCCTGGACCGTGGATTCAATGTCATAGTAGCTGTTGATGACGCTGCTGGCCGAGGATCCAAGCCCGACAAGCCCCCCGGTAAAAGTATCTCCGCCAACAAAGCCTGTCGCATAACAATTTTCAACAATGCTTTCATTATATCCAACCAAACCGCCAATTCTGGTAGTTCCAGTAACAAAGCCTGTCGCATAACAGTCAGTTAGTTCAATACCGTGTCGTAAAGCTCCGACCAAGCCGCCTACTTGAGATGTTCCTGTAACGTCACCGCTGGCATTGCTACCTGTTATGCCACCTTCTGAAGATCCATGTAGCCCCACTAAACCACCAACATTAAAATCACCTCTGACTGAACCTGTCGCATGACTGCCACTGATAGTATGGTTATTTTGACCAACCAAACCGCCAGTGCTGCTCTCTTCTCCTTCAACTGACCCTTCAGCAAAGCAGTCAATAATCAAGGCACTATTAACTCCTGCCAGGCCACCGACAGTAGTGCGGCCAGCAACTGTTCCTTTTGCATAGCTGTTAATGATTGTACCGACGTTCGATCCGGCCAGGCCGCCAACTAACCAGTCCCCGGCAACAGGGCCTTCGGCATAGCTGCCTGTGATCACGCCGTCACTATTGTTTTGCCCGACCAGACCGCCAGACCCATCACCGGAAACAGAGCTATCTGCATAGCTCGCAGTTATTGTGCCATAATTCTGTCCAACCAGGCCACCATAATACATATTACTACCTGTAACAATTGCTGAGGCATAGCTGCCGATGACGGTGCCTTCATAACTGCTATTCCCGACTAGCCCACCAACACCTGAGCTTCCAGTCACAAAGCCTGAGACACAGCTTATATAAACCGCACCCCTGTTCTGCCCAACTAGGCCTCCAACCCAATGCTCGCCTGTAACGGTTACGTTTTCCAAAGCCACATTTTTAATCAACGAATCTGTATCGGTACGTCCAAAGAGGCCGACAAAGTTTGTTTCCGGTCGATTAGTTGTAAGGTTGGATATGACAAAGCTATTGCCGTGATAGCTGCCGTTGAAACGGTCTAACCAGTCTATGCCGATAGGGAGCCATCCTTCGTCCGCGCTCCACTTCTCATCTTCCAAACAAATATCTGCAGTTTGAATATAGTGCTCCAAACGATCATTTCGGACATTATTGAGGTCTTCAGCATCGCCGACAGGCTTACCCACGATCACAACCGGGTCGATGTATCCCAGGGCCATGTTATTCTTATTGACAGGATCTCCTTGTGTATCTAATTCGGAAGAATCCTCGCCCAAGTTATCAGTCCAGGCCATGGTTTCGAACCCATAAGCACCTGTGGCTGAGGGTGTAGTGGCTGCAAAGGTCACCGATACCCAATCATCCTGGCCCAGGTAACTGGCAGCGTCTATCGCTCTCAGGTAGATGAGAGAACCAGCAAGTTTACCTTCCCATTCCTGCTGGTCATTAGTTTCAATGCCATCTGATGACCATGCTTCACTAATTGAGACATCCGTAAACTCTTCAGGTATTTCCACCTGGGCGGAGCCAAGCGTATGATTGCCTACTTCGGTAAAAGTGATGGTGAAAGTGCCCGACTGACCGGCATTAGGGATCTCGTTGCCTTCACTGTTAATGTAAGAATCGTCTCCGTCTATTACCGCATCCGGAGTAATCGTGGCTACGAAAGAATTACCAGCACCTGATTTAAAGTCACTTTCAGCATTTCCACTTTCGGGCAGACTGCTAGAAAGATCAGATGTAACTGAAGCAGCACAATCTGAAATTGAACCTGAAAAACCTTCTGCAAGGGGCACAGCGGACATCAGCATCAGGAAAACCAAAGCCAGGATAATAAACACTGGCTTAGTGATGTTAAATGAAGAATGTGCTTTTGTCATTCTAATTTCACTTCCTTTCAAAAGTATAAAATTATATCAAACAACTTTCTAATATATTAAAGGAAAAGGTTAAATAAAAAAATCACCCTGGGGGTGATTTTTAGAAAAAATTGACAACAAAAAGGAACCTTTTTTTCGGATATCCTTTTTTAGGCTAAAGAACTTTCATGCCTCGATGTTCTTTTTGGGATCTGCAAACTTGAACAGCAATTCCGAGCGGTTTTTTACCTCCGCCTTCCTGTAAATATTTCTAATATGAGTTTTCAGGGTATTCTTGCTGATCACCAATTGCTCTGCAATCACGGGATTCTTCTGGCCAGCCAGCATTAAGAAAAGAATTTCTTTTTCTTTTTGCGTAAAATTATCTAGCTGCAAATCATGATGGACCTTTAGTTTCCCCATTTCCTGATCAATAATATCTGACAGACCAATCGTTGCATGGTCGGCAAGGCGAAGTTTTCTGAGGGAAAGAGCAGGTAATATTCCGATAAACAAGATTATGCCAGCCGTGATGGAAAGGATAAGATAGCCTTCCCCTTCAAAATTGATCGTAAGAAGCGGCATCAAGATAACGCCAACCATAATAAAGAGAATGTTTAACAACAATCCCCGGCCATAGTATGTTTTAGGGTCTCCGCCCAACAGCTGGCAGAAATAAGCCAGGCAAACCCACATAAAGAGATCGATAAACCCATAACTGACCTCAAGAAAGTAATACAGGGGCCACAAAGCTCCTGCAGGAAGGGCAACGGGAAGCAACAGAAAGCTGCAGCCCAGCACAATCAGGCCAAATATGGCCATTTTTTCTATTTCCTTTTCTCTGTCCAAATAATAACCGGCAACAACAAAGGTTAAAGCATAGATGGCCTGTCCGAGGATGGGGAGAAGTGTGCTTTCTTCTTTAATTACAGAAAATACGATGCCGTGAGTTTCCCAAGCTAGAATGTAAAAACAGAAAATGGTCAACGAAAAGGGGAACCAGAAGGCTTTCCATGGATTGATATAATTCCTGCTTGCATCAGTTTTGACAGGAGTAAACGTTGGGGGAGCGCCCGCTTTTTGGCTGCCTTCGACAAAGGAAGCTGCAGTTACAGTTTTTGTAGTTAAAGAGGGAAAAAGAAGAACCAATCCTGAAAGGAACAGGGCCAACAAGGGGGCCGCATAAAAAACAGCAACGAGGGCCGTGTAAAGAATTGTGGCTACTGCAACCATGGCAGCCATATAGCGCCCTCTTTCGTTTGATAGAATATAATAGATTGTCGTACCCCAGAAGGCGAAATAAATAGCGCCGCTAAACCCCATGAACACAGGCAAAAGAACGTACATAGCAAGGGAACTGTATCCCCATGAGGAAATAATATCGGCCGGAAGCTGCCATGCTAAAAATGCTACTAACCATGTGGACAAGGCAGTTGCAGGAGCTGCAACTGCAATTAAAATCCCCAGAGCAGACAGCCGCTCCTTTAAGTGCAGAAACGTAACATAGCCCAGAACCGTAGAGCCCAAAAAGATCAGATTGAAAAAGGTCATTTTACCATCACCATCTTCAAGGGCTGTCTGCGCGATCCCAAAGAGAGGAAAAAACCACAACCAGGCAACAAAAGCCGCCATAGCGGTAATATTGATTTTGTATTTCTTCAAGATCATCAAATATCCCATAAAAGCACCCTTTAAAAGTCTTGTTATCGAAGTTTAACTTTATATATTCTTTATCAAAATTAAAATTCCCCCTAAAATAAGCAAAAAATACCCGCATAGCCAGCTTTTTAGCCATTCCTGCTTTTATCTTCGTATCTTTATTGTTTCCACCTGTCTTGACGTTCTTTTGATGCTGGATAGAACAAGTCAAGACAAAAGATAAAACATTATATTGTAGGTTGTATTTCCTGGATAAACCGAAATACAAGAAAAGCAACAACGTAACAATATATTGCGAAATACAAGAGCCGTCCGCGTTTTAGAAAGTTAATCAGCCAGACAATGCCGATCCAGGAAAATATAAACGATGTAGCAAAGGCCATAACCAATGGGCCGGCCCCAATAGTGGCAAACATGGCCATTGAAGCTTCTCCCAATGCCAAAACAGTTGAACCCAAAATTACTGGGATCACCAACAAGAAAGAATATTTTACAGCCGTATCCCGTTCCAGGCCCATCCATAGCGCAGCCACCAAGGTGGCACCGGAACGGGAAATCCCCGGCAGCACTGCCAGTGTCTGGCCCAGTCCCACAATAATGGCATCGAAATACGTCATATTTTTCTCTGTACGGCGGCCATACAGGCGAAAACGCTCAATTATGATTAGTAATGTCCCCGTCACTGTCAGTGCTACGGCAATAAAGGGCGGAGTCTTCATCGTTTCTTCAACCAATCCCTTGAGCAGAAGCCCAAGGCTGCCTGTAATTACCGTGGCAATGATAATATAGAGTCCAAACATGAAATGAACCCGGTTTTCTGCCGTACGTTCCGTGAAATAATTTAAAAAGCCCCTTACCACCGCCCAAAGCTCGCTGCGAAAATATATGATAACCGCAAATACTGATGCGATATGAAGATAAATTTCAAATGCAAGGCCCGGAAAGTTGTAGCCAAATAATAACTCTACAATGATGATATGTGCTGTGCTGGAAACAGGCAAAAACTCTGTGATCCCCTGAACAATGCCAAATATTAGTGCTTCAATTATATGCAAATAATCACCTCAGCTACTAATTATACTACGAGCCAAATAATCCTGCTAATTGCATAAAGAATATCTCACCGAGTAATAATATCCTCTTTCCCTACCATTTATCCACCGGGTATAAGTCTGTAATAATACCAACAAATAGGCCTTGACCAAAGCGATGTACTGGTTTAGAATATCATTGAGAATGGTTTTCATTTTCAACGTTTGTCGAAAGGACAAGAGCTGATGAATCTTATTAAACCATCCGTTGCCTGCCTGGAAAAGAAAATATGCCGCTTTCCTTTACTGGTTAACCTGTATTCACGTCCCTACCTTCAAGTGATAAAAAATGAGATCGGACTGGCGCAAATATCTGCAGCAGATAAAGTGTTAAATATTGGTTGTGGTGCAGTTCCTTTTACGGCTCTCCAAATAGCAGCGCTCACGGGTGCCACGGTTTGGGCCATGGACAGGGATGCAGATGCTGTGAAAAGGGCCTGTTTTTGTATAGAGCAGGCAGGCATGGATGAGCGTATTCGGGTCATTGAAGGCAACGGGGCGTATGACGTTCTCTCCGGTTTTAATGTAGCCATTGTAGCTTTGCAGGCGGAACCCAAGGAAGATATTCTGGATAATTTGCTGGCTGCTGCTCTAACGGGAGGTCGCCTGGTCTTCCGCCGGGCCAACAACTACTTTAAGCAGTGCTATGATCGTCTCCCGTTAAAAATGGATCCAGTTGCTGAAGTAAAACAACATATGCAAACTTTTGATAGGTCCGTGTTGTATGTAAAAACAGGGTAATGGAGGATTTTAAGGTGAGGTTTAAACATTCATATTTCTGGTTTGCCGGCATTTTAGCGTTAACCGCCTGCGTGCTAGTTCTGGGGTGGGAAGAGATTAAGGAATTACTGTGGCAGGCCAATCCTAATGTGCTTGCCCTTTTATGCTTGCTTCAGGTGGGGACCCTGGCACTATCAGCATACAAATGGCATTTTCTCCTGGCGAAGTTAGCACCGGGATATTCTTTTGGGAGGGTTTTTGCTGTTTATCTGGGTGGAGACTTTGTGGAAAGTATTACCCCGGCGGTGAAGCTGGGGGGAGAAGCAGCCAGAGTATATCTTTTCCGGCGTCTCACATCCCTTCCATATGCACAGCTCGCGGGGGTATTAGTGGCACATAAATACATATCCCTCTTACCTTTCGTGCTAATTTGTACTTTTTTTCTCATTCTGTCTTTGATCCGATTTGAGCTTCCCCTATTATTCATCCTCTCCTTTTTTGCCCTGATAGGGTTATTCGCTGTGGTTGCACTGCTGATGCGCGGGAACCGTGTTACCAACTTCCAAGTTGAAAATCCAGTTACAAAAATGGATACCCTCCCTTCTTTAAAAGTTCCCCAATGGCAAAAAAATTGGGAAGGTGCCCTCATCTTTTTGCAAGATGCATCCCGGCAGGCCCGCTCCCTCGTCACCGTCCGCGAACAGCTTTTGCTATTCCTTATATCCCTCTTTGTCTGGGCCCTCTACCCTTTTAAAGTTTACCTGGTAACCAGCATGCTTGGCCTGGATGTGGATATGCTCACTGTGGCCATCGCCACTTACACTGCCTATATGGTTAGCATGATTCCTTTTGCGCCAGGGGGACTGGGAACTTTTGAAGGGAGCATGGCTTTGATCTTCACCCTCAGCGGCGTCTCCCCAGCGTCCGGGCTGGCCGTTGCTCTCCTCTCCCGGTTGGTAACTTACTGGTTCTCCCTCCTCCTTTCTGCTGTCGCCGCCGCTACCCTGGCGTTGAAAGATAATCCCCTTTCCAGCGGTGCCTGTAGGCCGGACAGTCTGCGGGATCCACCCTATTGAAGTAGCAACGATATAAGATCGCTTAAAAAAAATGTAGGAGGAATTAGCAATGATGCAAACAATTATGACGAACAAAAAGAAATTGATGGTGGTATGCTGCACCCTGCTGCTACTGGCAGTGCTACTTGGGCTGACCGGAGTGGCTACTGCCCAGGAGATGGATGAAGATTTTATGGGTATCATGGAGCAAATTGCTGACGATATTGAGGAGATTCATGAAGATATGCACAAAGTATCTTTTGCCCTGAGACTTATTTCTTACTCCAGCATCGGCATTTTCTTTGTTTTACTTGGCCAGGCAGCGATCATGTTAATGAAAAAATAAAAGAACTGCTTTGTGACGCTCGTATATTAATGTCGGTGGTTTTTGCCAGGCGTTCCTGGTCCTGTATTTTTGGAGTCGTAAAAAGGAAGGTGAGAAACATGCGTTTTAGAAAAAGGGCAAATAGTCAAGGAAACCATGTAATCAATAAAAGCTT
>SKTJ01000058.1 GCA_007122565.1 Syntrophomonadaceae bacterium
GATTCCTTTATCATCCTGGATGAGGCCCAAAATACTACATCTGAGCAAATGAAAATGTTTCTTACGCGCATGGGTTTTGGTTCACGGGCCGTAATAACCGGTGATATAACCCAGGTTGATCTGCCCCGTGGCAGATATTCCGGTCTGATGGAGGTTATGGACATCCTGCAAGGGATCAAAGGTATTAATTTTGTGCACCTTACGGATCAGGATGTGGTACGCCACAATCTTGTGCAAAAGATTGTCAGGGCTTATGAGAATTACAAGGAAAAGCATCAATAGAATGTTAGGCAGGCAGGTAAAAAAGTGAAAAAACCAACGAAAAATTTAAAACAGCAAATAAGCAAGCTGTTTTTCTTTACTAAAAATAGTACAAGCCGACGTGTGCTCCTGTTGGCTGGATTTTTTATTGTTATTTACCTGCTCCTGTTCTTTACCATGTGGCCGCAGGGGATATTTGTGGAGCGGGGAATGCCCAGTCCCCAGACTATCTATGCGCCCCGGGATGCCATCGACCTTTACTCCACCACCATATTGAAAAAAGAGGCGGCTGAAGCGGTTCCGGAAGTTTACGACCATATTCCCGGTGCCCTGGAAGAAGGCTCAGCAGAGCTCGTTTCTTTTTTTCAAGATGTTAGAATAGCACGCGGTCTGGGGGAAGACGACGACGAGAGACTAGCTTCACTGCAAAAACTTGTTAGTGTGAATATACCTGCAGATTCATTGCTGGCTCTTTTAAGGCAGAGTAATGAAAACCTGACCGAACTGCAAAATCGTGTGGAAAATATTTATACAGAGGTTATGCTCCAGGGTATCAAGGAAGACGGTGAGCATTTGGCCATGCGGCAGGTCATGCAGGAGATAAGCCTGCTGCCCTTTAGTCCGGAGGTCAAACAGGGTATGGAGAAACTCTTCACCCAATTGATCCGCCCCAATATGATCTACAATGAAGAGGCTACGAATGTAAGCCGGGAGGCTGCCAGCCAGGCACAGGAGCCGGTCCGTATCCTGAAAAACTCCCTGATTATACAGGAGGGAGAGCGGGTAACAGAAAAGCATATTGCTCAGCTTGAGGCTTTGGGGCTGCTTGATTCCTCTTCCCATATCGGCGGCTACTTTGGTCTTTTTCTGCTGCTTTTGCTCGTTTTCCTGGTAGTTATTATTTACGTCTACCTTTTTAATCGGGAGATTTATAATAATGTTAACTATATATCTCTTTTGGGGCTTATCGTTGTGCTAACGCTGGTGCTGGGACTGGCGGCCCGTTACTTTTCCGGATATCTCATTCCCGTTGCGATGGCTGCTATATTAATAACAGTCCTCTTTGAATCCCGCCTGGCAATAATTTTTAATATTGTCTTGGCTCTCTTCCTTGGCTTTGTTGTAGATGGTGAACTTAGCTTTTTCGTAGTGACCCTGTTAGGCGGGCTAGTTGCGGTTTACAGCGTTAACCACTTGAAGCAACGGTCGGACCTGACCAAAGCCGGGTTTTATATTGCTGCCGTGAATGTGGCTGCTATAGTGGCCATTTTTCTGCTGAACCAGGGATTCCAATTCGAATACGATTTTCTACGGGAGTTTAGCATAGCCTTGCTGGCCGGTATTGGCAATGGCCTCTTCTCTGCCGTAATGGCAATCGGGCTGCTTCCCTTCCTCGAGAGTGCCTTTGGCCTTACCACTGCCATCACCCTGCTGGAATTAGCAGACCCGGGACGCCCCCTTCTGCGCAAACTGCTGGTGGAAACACCGGGGACCTATCATCACAGTATTCTCGTGGGTAACCTGGCGGAAGCGGCCTCCGAGGCTGTGGGAGCTGACCCCCTTCTTTCACGTGTGGCCGCTTTTTATCACGATATTGGTAAGGTGCGGCGGCCTTACTTTTTCGTGGAGAATCAGTTTATGAACACCAATCCCCATCACAAAATATCGCCAAACCTCAGCTCACTGATCATCCGCTCCCATGTTAAAGATGGCTTGGAGATGGCGCGGGAGGAAAAACTGCCATTACCCATAGTAGAGATTATCGGTCAACACCACGGCAGGAGCCTCATATCATTTTTCTACCAGCAGGCCATGGAAAACCGGGAAAATAAAGGAAACAAAGAGAAATGTGTATTGCCCGAGGAAGCCGATTTCCGCTATGAAGGTCCATTGCCCCAAACTAAAGAGGCTGCGATCATTATGTTGGCCGATGCGGTAGAGGCTGCTGTGCGCTCTCTGTCCCAACCTGCTGCAGGTAGGATAGAAGGTATTATACGTCGTATTATTAAGGAAAAATTAAATGACGGCCAGCTCGATGAAGCACCGCTGACGCTGAAAGATCTCGACCGGATTGGTGATACCTTTACGCGTATCCTTTCAGGATTGTTCCATCAGCGTATTGAATACCCGGAAAAAGAGCTACGTGCCGATCTGGAAAGAGGGAGGAATAAAAATGGCAGTTCTGGTAAACAACTTACAGGATGAAATTCCCGTTTCTGTAGAACTTATCTCCTTGCTGGAGAAGATCGGCGCGTTTGCGCTGCGCCTGGAAGGAGTAGGCCCGCAGGGAGAAGTTAGTATCGTTCTGGTAGACAACAGCCATATCCATGAACTTAATTTGACCTACCGGGGGAAGGATTCCACTACTGATGTCCTTGCTTTTAATCTGCAGGACAGCTGTACCAATTCAGATGAAGATACGCTCCTGGGGGATGTGGTCATTTCGCTGGAGAAGGCCGCTGAACAGGGAAGCGCCCTTGGACATTCGCTGAAAAGGGAAGTTGCTTTTCTGGCGGTACATGGTATACTTCATTTATTAGATTATGACCACGACAGCGACGCTGCCGAACAGGAAATGAAAGAAAAACAGGAAATGATCCTGAACAATTTTAATCTCTGAAAACAGCGTTGCACTACGGGGATTTCGCTATGAAACACAAAAATCTGCTAAGCAGTTTCTTTGCCGCCTTCCAGGGAATAGTTTTTGCTGTCCGCCGGGAACGGAATATGCGCATTCATCTTATCGTTGCTCTGCTGGTGATTGCTGCTTCTCTATATTTTCAGGTGGAAAAATGGGAATTAATGTTTGTGTTTGTCGCTGTATTTCTCGTGCTTGTTACGGAGATGATCAATACAGCTCTGGAGCGGGTAGTGGATTTATCCACGCAAAGGTATCATCACCTGGCTCATACCGCCAAGAATGTGGCAGCCGGTGCTGTCCTATTTGCTGCACTTTTTGCAATATTTGTGGCTGGAGTGGTTTTTGGGGACAGGCTTCGTGCTTTCCTTTAAAAGGAATATAATGGGAGGTAGCCGATCCAATGAAGCTAAGTACAGGATCTGCTGTGGAAAACAGTGTACTGGTTCTGCTGATTATTATTCTTATTGGTAATATAGCCCTTGTGGGACTTAATTACAATATCTCATACTCCCAACTCACGGAGGGAGAAGAAGAATTATTTTTTAAACAGGGGGTTGCGCAGGATCTGGTGGGTTACAGCCGGCGTATTGCTCAGGATCTGGACGTGCAGGGCAGGTCATCAGTCCGGGAAGCTCTGGCCAATTTTAACTATGAGATCGATCTGGCTGAGGACAGTGATGAGCTGTCCCGTGTAATATTTACACATGGCCGCCAACTGCAGGAAACGATTTTGCGGGAATGGGATATCCTGATGCGGGAAAAAATCCTCGCCCTAATCAATCAGGATCCGGCTATGCAAAGGCAATCTGAAAAAGTGGAATTTGTGTTGCGCATCTCCAGTAGCGAGGGAGTGGATGTGGATCCTCCGATGCTGCATGAGGATACACTGGCAGATATTCACGATCTTTACCAGCAGGGGGGAATGATTCAGGAACAGGTCTTTCGTATTGAGGTGGAAGAAGGCAGAAGTCGCATGCTCGTTCCCTACAATCCCCTTGATTATATTCAGTCACTTAACGAGGAGATCGATTCCCTGCGGGTCAGTCTGCACGAGGTGCGTATGGCGGCAGGATTGGCGGAGATGTCCGGTAGTGGGGTAGTGATCCGTCTCTACGATGCACCGAACGGCTATGGAGCAGGCGATATCATCCATGACTCCGACGTACGTGACGTGGTCAATGAACTGTTTGCAGCCGGAGCACGTGGTATAGCCGTGGGAGGACAGCGCCTTATCTCAACATCACCGATTCGCTGTGTCGGTCCTGTGATCCGGGTTAATCAGAAGGAAATATCGGCGAACCCGGTGGTGATCGAAGCAATTGGCGATCCTGATGTGCTAGCGAGCGGCCTCGATATTATCCGCTTTTCTTTCGAGTTTCATCGTGAGTTCCGCTTTGAAGTGGAGAAAAAAGAGGGTATTGTGCTATCTGCGTACCGTAATTGACGGCGCAGTTACTTCTGCCGCTTGTCCCATATTTAAATTGGGGTATTATAATAACAGGAGTCAGAATAAAGACAGAAAACCGGTCTAATGCAATGCAATTTATTCAACCCAAAAATACGTATCTTTCCGGCAAAGGGGTCCTGCTTTAACATGGAAACGGACAAACTGTTGGAGTCGGCCCGGGTGTGCCTGCCCCGGGCTTATGCACCTTACTCAGGATACAGGGTGGCAGCTGCCCTTTTAACAACAAAAGGGGAAGTATTTAACGGCGTTAACGTGGAGAACGCTTCCCTTGGATTGACCATGTGTGCGGAGCGGGTTGCGGTTGCTGCTGCGGTTACCGCAGGCCACCGCCAATTTTCCCGCCTCGCCGTGGTGGCGGAAGGGGAAAGCCCACCGTTTCCGTGCGGCGCTTGTCGCCAGGTTTTGCACGAATTTGCCCCGAATCTTCAGATCATCGTAGCCTCACGGGACAAAGAGTATCAGACGTTTACCCTGCCGGAGCTGTTGCCCCACACCTTTGAATTCAATGGAAAGAAGTAAAAAGAGGAACTCCCACTTCTAGGAAGTGGGAGTCTTAGGAATCAAATAAAATCCCCGCCATTGGGGAACGATTACGATCAGATATATTTTTCAGGATAAATAAATGTAAAGTAAACTGGCGATAAATATGACGGAGATTATGATCACGGTTGTTGTGAGGGTTGTGTAGGTAAAGATGATAAAGCCAAGGAAAAGGATGAAAAAAAATATCACATTAACAAACAGTGCTTTAAGCCCTTTGGCTCTTAATTCTTGTTTTTTCTGAGTTTCCATATCTTAGCTCCCTTGCTGGAACATATCCTTGAATTATTCTGAATCCTGGATTCTTAAGTGCGGGTAATTATATTATATCTTAACCATCTCAAAGAAGTAAAGAGGGGAATGTATGTTTGTATCCGGTTTTATTGCGGTGGTCGGCCGGCCGAATGTTGGTAAGTCAACCCTCATTAATGCCCTGGTGGGTCAAAAGGTGCTGATTGTTTCACCACGGCCACAAACGACACGCAACCGTATCCATGCTATTTATACCGGGGAAGATGCTCAGCTAATATTTCTTGATACGCCGGGGATCCACAACCCGCGTCACCGTCTGGGCGACTACATGCAAAAAGCGGCTCAAGATGCTTATAAGGAAGTGGATCTGATCCTGTTCCTGGTAGAGGCTAATGGTTTGCCAGGACCCGGGGACCGGAAAATTGTTGAACTGCTGCACCAGGTTGAAACTCCCGTTTTTCTAGTGCTCAACAAAATGGACATGGCTGCGGCGGATTTTGAGACGCGCGTCCTTCCCCGTTACAGGGAGTTAATGGAATATCGGGGGGTTTATCCCATTTCTGCATCACAGGGTCACAACCTTGAACCCCTGCGCAGTGCCATCCTGAAGCAAATGCCTTCCGGTCCCCAGTACTATCCCACGGAGATGATTGTTGACCGACCTGAGGAATTCCTGGCTGCAGAGATTATTCGTGAGAAAATCCTGGAGCAGACCCATGAAGAAGTGCCTCATTCCGTTGCCGTACAAATAACCGCCATGGAGCCACGCCGCAATGGGGAGTTGCTTTTGATCCGTGCAGAGATCTTCGTGGAGAAGGATTCGCAGAAGAAGATAATCATTGGTAAGGGAGGGAGCATGCTCAAAGGAATTGGGAGCATGGCCCGCCGGGAGCTTGAAAATTTACTAGGCAACTCCGTTTACCTGGACCTCTTCATAAAGGTGAAAAAGGACTGGCGTAGCCGGGATAACGTCCTGCGTCAGCTCGGCTACGACGACGGATAGGTTCAAGAAGAAAAAAGCAAGGATTGACGATCATGCCGCTCCCTGCGGTGGCGGCACTATCATATAATCAAAATGGCTGAAATGTTCGGTTTTCCCAGGTTTTATCTTTTCCTTTCCAACTTTCTAACTATCCAACTGTTTTAAGCAGGGGGGAGCGACTTGAAATACTTGCAGACCAGGGCCCTGGTCCTGCGCTCCCGTTCCTTCGCGGAGACGGATCGTCTTCTTACCCTCCTGACATGGGATGAGGGCAAAATAAGTGCGAAGGCTCCCGGAGCGCGCCGCGTTAAAAGTAAACTGGCCGCCGCGGTGGAATTATTTACCTGCGGCAGCTTCCTGCTGTACAGGGGTAAAACCCTCTTTACCATTACCCAGGCTCAGGTGGAGACCCGCTATAGTAGATTGATGATGCGTGTGGAAGATTATGCCCGCGGCCTATATTTCGCCGAGTTAGTGGAGCGTTTATTGCCGGAGGGAGAACCGAACCCCCAGGTTTTTCAACTCTTGCAAAATGCCTGGGGGGATTTGGAGGCAGGAGCAGTGGACCGGGAGTTGCTGACACGTTATTTTGAATTGCGCTTGCTCCTGATCCTTGGGTTTCGCCCCCACTCTGATAACTGTCTTTTCTGCGGGGACACAGTAGGACCTTTCTATTGGAATACAACTGCTGGCGGTCTCTTCTGCTCAAGTTGCCGTCCATCCGGGCAGCCTGGCATTCCCCTCTCCCGTGGTGCTCATGCTCTGCTTAGGAATTTGCAGCGAGCCACCGGGAATGAACTGAAAACACTACGTGCACCGCCCGCGCAACAAAAAGAGCTGGCCGATTTTACCAGCCGTTTTCTCCAATACTGGACAGATGTGGGACCCCTAAAATCCCTCACCTTTATGCAAGAAAGTCGAAAGTCAAAAGTCGAAAGTCAAAAGTTAAAAGACAAAGGATGAATAAAAGAAAGTCTAAAGTCTAAAGTCTAAAGTCTAAAGTCTAAATCTAAAGTCAGGGATTAAAGGCATGGAAGAAAGTCAAAAGCCAAAGATGAAGGTCATGGGAAAAATGTTGAAGCTAAGGGGATGTAGGTCAAAGATAAAAGATGATGCAAAAAGTCGAGGTTGTACGTTGAAGTCTTTTGGATGACTTTCGACTTTCGACATTTGACTTTGGACTGTGTTTTAAGAAAGGAGCGA